>VSNB01000005.1 GCA_009774055.1 Clostridiales bacterium | reverse complement strand
ACTATATCCTGCGTCCCCGCACGGATAACACGGACCCCGGAGAGGGGTCCTTGTAATCCTTGCGGATCAGCAGGATATAGTAGAGATACTCGCTGTGATAGTTCACCACCTGGTAGCCGCGGTCCAGGAAGGTCTGCAGGGGCGCCATGCCCTTGTCCCAGTTGCTCCAGAAGGCGATCTGCACGTCCTTGTCCAGCTGCACCCGCTCGGTGAGGTCCGGACGGAGGAGGCCGTCGTTCCACACCCGCACCTGGAAGCCCTTGGCCCGGACGTGGGCGATGACCTGGTTGAGGAAGTCCACGTAGACGTCCACGCCGCCGTACTCGGGGCCCAGATGCTCCTTGGCGTAGTTTGTCATGGCGGGGAACAGCTCGAAGTGGTTGAAGTCGATAAACTCATCGCCGCCGATGTGGAACACCTTGGAACCGGCAAACAGCTCCGCATACTCGTCGATGAGCTCCAGCAGGAAGGCCCGGGCGTCGGCCTTGGTGACGTCCAGGGCGGACCACAGGGGCTCGGTCCCCTCCCGGTCCAGCCGCCACCGGGGATGCTCCTGGAGCGCCTGGCCCAGGTGGCCCGGGCAGTCCAGGGAGGGGTTGATGTCGATGCGGTAGGCATTGCACACCCGGATGATCTCCCGGACCTCGTCCTTGGTCAGATGATGCAGGGAGGGGAGCTCAGGATGCCTGTCGCTGGCGATGCGGAAGCCCTCGTTCTCGGAGAAATGGAGCCACAGCACGTTCATCCGGTTCCGGGACAGGGTGCGGACCAGCTCCAGAATCCAGTCCTTGGTGTAATACTTCCGTCCGGCGTCCAGATGGAGGCCCCGCTCGCTGGTCTGGGGATAGTCCACGATCCGGCCATAGGCCAGGCCGCCGTCCTCCAGGGCCTCCAGAATGGTCCGCAGGCCGTAGAGCGCCGCCCGCTCGGACTGGGCCGTCAGCGCCGTCACAGGCCCGGCCTCAATGACGAAGCCCTCCTGATAGGTTTCCACTCCCTGCAGCGCCTCCGGCTCCCCCACGCGGATGACCAGGTCGCCGGGCAGGGCGTCCACATTCCGCAGCTGGGCCGCCGCGCCCAGCCGGGGGTACTCCTCTCCCAGCAGGTTCACGCAGGCCGCTACGTCCTCCCAGGGAATGCCGCCGTCCATCAGGATCACGCGGCTGCTGCCGCCCAGATGCCACCGGCCCTCTCCCTTGTCTTCAAACCGCTTGGGATGGGAAAATGCAAAATTTATCATATTTATACCTCCGCCATAATCAGCCTGTCCATATGCGGCGGCCGGGGGACGGACCCCCGGCGCCAGTTGTTCCAGATTCCTTGCATCCTTACAGATGAGAGCAGATCAGCTCCAGCCTGCCCTCCAGGGCCATTTTCCCATAGCCCGCCGGCAGCAGCAGGTGGTCGCCCTTCCGAACCTTCCGTCCGTCCAGAAGCCCCTCGCCGCCGATCACGCTGACATTTACAAACGGCTGGTTCCAGTCCCGCTCCCACAGGCCGTCCACCTCCGCCCGGTACACGGTGTAGTAGGGGCAGGCCACCAGCTTCGTCACCTGCGCGCCGCCCTCCTGAACCGTCTCCCGATGGATGGGATGGGGCTGGAAGGGGGCGCGGGTCACCGCCAGGCTCTGCCGGATGTGCAGGGCCCGGGGCTTGCCGTTCTCCAGACGGCCATAGTCATAAAAGCGGTAGGTCACGTCGCTGCTCTGCTGCGTCTCCAGAATCAGGGTGCCGCCCTTGATGGCGTGGAGGCAGCCGGGGTCGATCTGGAAGAAATCGCCCTTCTGGATGGGGATCTCCCGGAGCAGCTCCGTCCACCGGCCCTGGTCCACCATGTCCGCCATTTCCCGGGCGTCGGCGGCGTTGTGGCCGATGATGATGGTGGCGCCCGGGTCGCAGTCCAGCACGTACCAGCACTCGGTCTTGCCCAGGGAGCCATTCTCGTGGACCCGAGCGTACTCGTCGTCGGGGTGGACCTGGATGCTCAGGTCGTCCTTGGCGTCGATGATCTTGATGAGCAGGGGGAAGGTATCCCCCTGTACGCCGCCGAAGAGCTCGGGGCGCTTTTTCCATAGGCTTCCCAGCGTCTCGCCCTCGTATTCCGGGCCGGATACAGGGCAGTCCCCGCTGGGATGGCCGCTGATGGCCCAGCACTCACCGGTGTGATCGCTGGGGATGTCGTAGCCGAAGAGGGAGCCCAGGCGGTCCCCGCCCCAGATCTTCTCCTGGAGCACCGGCCGGAGGAAGATGGGCTGCCTGCCGCTCATAGCCGGCCTCCTCTCTCGATATAGGCGTCCATGGCCAGCTTGATGGCCCCCATGACGCCCTGGTTGTCCCCCAGGCTCACCGGCACGATATACTCGTCCAGGTTGTCCAGGCCCTTGCCCTGGACATACCCCCGCAGCTGGCGGCGGACCTCCTTGCGCACCAGGGGGAGCATCTGCTCCTGATGCATCACGCCGCCGCCCAGCACGATCCGCTCCGGGGAGATCATCATGATATAGCTGCACAGGGCCTGGGCGATGTAGTACGCCTCCATCTCCCACACGGCGGTGCAGTCGGCCAGCTCCTCGGCCTTCCGCCCCCAGCGCCGCTCAATGGCCGGCCCGCTGGCCAGGCCCTCCAGGCAGTTGGGGTGGTAGGGGCACACGCCCCGGACCATGGGGTCGTCGGCCCGGCGGTCCATGAAGATATGGCCGCCCTCCGGGTGGAGCATGCCGTGGTGGGGCTTGCCGTTGATGATGACGCCAAGGCCCACGCCGGTGCCCACGGTGATATAGATGCTGTCGGACACCGTGCGGGTGCAGCCCCACACGGCCTCCCCCAGGGCGGCGGCGTTGACGTCGGTGTCAATGCCCACCGGGACGCCCAGAGCCTCCTCGAACCGGCGGAGGATGGGGTAGCCCCGCCAGTCCAGCTTGGGGGAGGACTGGATGGTTCCATAGTCCGGAGAGCTCCGGTCCAGATCCACCGGTCCAAAGCATCCGATGCCAACAGCGGCCAGCCCCTTTCCCTGGAAGAAACCCAGAAGCTCCGGCATGGTAGCCTCCGGGCTCCGGGTAGGAATGCTGATCCGCTCCAAAATCTTCCCCTGGGCCGTTCCCACGGCGCACACCATCTTCGTGCCGCCGGCCTCCAGAGCCCCGAAATACGGCATAGAACGATCACTCCTTACATTGTTGCATTATGGCATTTTGGATAAAATGCCAATCCCTTGCTTATAACCTAGCATGACTGTCGGCGAACCACAATTTCAAAAAAGGGACTTTCTAATATCAATTCGATACATTGTATCTTTTCCATATTGTTTTTCGCCTTTCGCATTATAGCATACTCCTCAAAAAGATGCAAGAATAATATGAAAAAGATGTTTTTAAGTATATAAATGGTACATTTCTGGAAATAATAGTTGATTGTCACAGGAAAGCAGTCGTATGATATGGCTGTACCCTCGCGGCGGCTCCGTTTTCTGCCGTTTTTTCGGGAGAGACTGGGGGCCGGCCGGATTTGGGAGGGATAAGGAATGCTATGTACCGTTTATTGATCGTTGACCAGGATGAGGACGTCTGCGAATCCATCCGGTATCTGGTGGACTGGAACCAATATGATATTTCCAGCGTGCTGACCGTGTCCTCTTACGGCGAGGCGGTCAACAGCATCCTGGATTTCCCGCCCCACATTGCCCTGGTGGACGTGGAGCTGGGGGAGTACTGGGGCTATGAGCTGGCCGAGCACATGTGGGACGCGGGGGTCAAGACCGTGTTCTGCATGATGAGCAGCCGGGAGGACTTCCAGTACGCCCGCCGGTCCATGCGCTCCGGCGCCAGGGACTACCTCCTCAAGCCCATCAATACCAAGGAGCTGCGGGCGTTTCTGGAGCGGACCATCGTCCGGGACCTCCGGGGGACCATTCCGGAGCGGACCCTGTCCCAGCCGGAGGTGGACCCGGTACTCCAGGTGGAGTACAGCCAGCTCAGCCGGATCACCGCCAAGATCATCCTCATCGTCAAGAGCAACTACCGCCGCAGCCAGTCCCTCACCGGCATTGCGGAGACGCTGAACATGTCCAGCAAGTACATCGGCCGGATCTTCCTCCGGGACACGGGGATGAAGTTCTCCGAGTACCTGACCGCCTACCGGATGATCCAGGCCCGGCGGCTCATCGAGAACACCCAGGAGAAAATTTCCGTAGTGGCCAGCATGGTGGGCTACAGCCAGCTGAACAATTTTTACGTGCACTTCAAAAACTGCTACCATATCTCCCCCAGCGCCCTGCGGCGCTTCACCGAGGCAGAGGCGCCGCCGCCCCTTCCGGCGGGCCCTGGCATTGAGGACGCCGCGGCCCTGGCGGAGGAGACGTCGAAGCTGATTCAATAGAGTAAAGGAGGAGCGTACGGAATGAAGAAGCTGTTCGATCTGGAGAATCCGGTATTCCAGGTGATCTCGCGGCTGACGGACCTGACGGTGCTGGGCCTGCTGTGCCTTGCGTGCTGCGTGCCGGTGGTGACCTTTGGTCCGGCGGTAACCGCTCTGTTCAGGGCGGTGTACGACCTGACGCTGGAGCGGGGCGGAGGCGCGGTGAAAACCTATTTCCGGGCCTTCCGGGACAATTTCAAGCAGGCGGCCGCTGCCGGCCTGGTGGGCCTGCTGGTTTTGGCGGCCCTGGTCTGCGATTTCCTGCTGCTGAAGCTGTACCACCAGGGGACAGCCTATACGGCGCTGTTCGCCGCTGTCGCGGTTCTGGCTGTGCTGGCGGGGGGCGCGCTGTGCTATGTCTTTCCCCTGATCGCCCGGTATGAAAACACCCTGCGGGAGCACGCCCGGAACGCCCTGATCCTGTCTATCCGGTATTTTCCCAAGACGCTGGCCATGCTGTTTATCCGGCTGCTGCCGCTGCTGACGTTCTGGTTCATGCCTGTGACCTTTATTCAGACGCTGCTGCTCTGGATTCTTTTCGCGCCCGGCTTCTCCGCCCAGGCGGACGCGTTTCTGCTCCGCCCTGTTTTTGAGAAGCTGGAGGCCAAACCGGAGGAAGCCCCCACAGAAGAAGAGGAAAAATAATAGTTTTAGCGCCCCCGGTTTTAAGAAAACCGGGGGCGCATCAGGCTGCCCAAAAAGCCCTCCGCAGGAGTTTCCGCCGAAGGCGAAAATAAGAACCTGAATTTACAACCGTTGAACGCCGCCTGGGCGGCCTTTTTCGGCAGCGTGTACGTCGAAAAAGTACTTTGCGGGCCGAACTCGGCCCGATCCCCTTTCTCAAAAAAGATGCAGAGCATCATTTTTGACACGCATGCCGTTTATTCAGCTCCCTTCACAAAGAATTCTCCCTGCAGCAGGTCCTCCCCGCCATCGCGGAGGAACCACTGAATCTTCCCCAGAGGCAGAATCGTCCGGCCCCGGGCGTCCCATTGGGTCAGGCTCTCCCGGGGGATGTCCAGCCGGAGGGCCTTCTCCTGTCCCGGGGCCAGCTCCGTCTTGCTGAAGGCGCACAGGGCCCGGACCCGGGAGGTCGCCGCGCCCTGGGACCGGTGGAGGTACAGCTGGGGCACGGCGCAGGCGGTCCGCTCCCCGGCGTTGCGGACGGTAAAGGCGAGGGAGAGGTCCCCCTCCTCCGGGGCGGACGCCAGGGCGTATGCGAAGCGGGTATAGGTCAGGCCCCAGCCGAAGGGATAGCGGGGGCGGGGCGCGTCGTAGTAGCGCATGCCCTGGTAGGAGTCCTTATAATTGTAGTACACCGGCAGCTGTCCCGCCCGGTCCGGCAGGGATACCGGCAGCCGGCCCGCCGGGGCGAGGTCCCCGAACAGCAGCTTCGCCGCCGCCTCCCCGCCGGTGAGGCCGGGGTAGAAGCAGCAGAACAGGGCGTCGGAGCAGGCATCGATCTCCTCCATTTCATAGGGCCGGCCCTGGATGAGGAAGGTTGCCACCGGCTTTCCGGCCCCCCGCAGCCGCCGCAGGAGCTCCAGCTGGTCCCCGGGCAGGCGCAGCAGGGCGGCGTCCACGTTCTCCCCGCAGTCCATGGAGGCCGTCTCCTGGTCCGCCAGGGCGCCGTTGTCCTGGAACGTTCCGCCGTTGAAGCGGCTGGAGGAGCCGCCCAGGACCGCCACGATCACATCCGCCTCCCTGGCGGCCCGCTCCGCCTGGGCCAGCAGCTCCGGCGAGGGGGCGAACCGCCGGCACCCGGTGCGGAAGGTCAGCTCCGCCGGACTGCCCGCCCGCTCCAGCCACCGCTCCAGCCCCTGGCGGAAGGTAACGCCGGCCTCGGGCCGGACGGGGGGCGTGTAGTCCCCCAGCTGGCCGTAGAGGTCGTCGGCCCCGGGGCCGGTGAGGAGGATGCGCAGGGGCTTCGTCCTGTCCAGGGGCAGCAGATTCCCGGCGTTTTTCAGCAGCGTCATGCCCTCCTCCGCCAGGCGCTTTGCCTGGGGATGGCTCTCGGGGGTATAGCCCTGCCAGCAGCTGCTCTCCGGGACAAAGGGCTCCTCGAAAAGCCCCCGGCGGAACTTCAGCTCCAGCACCCGGCCCGCCGCCTCGTCGATCCGCGCCTCGCTGGCCAGCCCCCGGGCCGCGGCCTCCTCCAGCCGCCCGAAGGCGGTGTCCCACAGTCCCAGGTCCACCCCCGCCTCCAGGGCCAGGGCCCCGGAGGCCAGCCGGTCCCCGGTGACCGCATCCAGCTGGTCGATGGCTACGCCGTCGCTGACCACCAGGCCCTCAAAGCCGAACTCCCCCCGGAGCAGGTCCCGCAGCAGCCAGGGGTTGGCGTGGCAGTAGACGCCGTCGATCTCGTTGTAGGCCGCCATGAAGGCGGCGGCCCCCGCCGCCGCGGCAGCCTTGGCGGCGGGCAGGTGGATCTCCCGCAGCTCCCGCTCCCCGATCCGGGCGGCGGAGGCGTTGACGCCCCCGGTGGTTTCCCCCTGGGCGCAGAAGTGCTTGACGCACACGTCCACTCCCTGGCTCCGGATGCCCCGGACCACGGCGGCGGCGAAGGCGGACGCCAGCAGCGGGTCCTCCCCGAAGCACTCCTCGCTCCGGCCCCACCGGGGGTCCCGCAGGATGTCCAGGGCGGATGCCAGAGCCAGGTCCACCCCCAGCTCCCGCAGCTGCCGCCCGCAGACCGCGGCGGCCTCCTCCAGCAGCTTCGGGGCCCAGCTGGCCCCAACGGCCAGATTCACCGGCAGCAGGTATCCGTCAAGGCCCTGGTGTCCGTGGGGACACTCGCTGGTCATCAGTACGGGGATACCCAGGCGGGAGTGCTCCAGGACGTACCGCTGGACCTGATTCCTGGCCCGGGGAGCCAGGACGCCGTCCAGCCCCGTAGAAAAGTCCTTCCCGGACCAGGGGTCCGCCCGGTACAGGCCATACAGGGCCCCCAGCCCGCCGTACCGCTCCGTCTCCCGGCGGAATTCCTCCGACAGGACGATTTCCTCCCCCTGCCGCTCATAGCAGGCGAAGCCGTACAGCCGCTGGGTCAGCTGTCCCGTCTTCTCCCGCAGGGTCATGCGGCCCAGCAGATCGGCGGCCCGATCCCTGGGAGACGCCTTCGGGTCCATATACAGCTCCATAATGCGCTCCTTCCAGTTTTTTCTGAACAGATTATAGCGGAAGCGGACACGCTGCGCAAGGTCCTTTTTCCGTCAAATGAGAGAAAAGCGGCGCGGGGTTCTTTTCCATACTATAAAGACGCTTTGCGATACTTTTCTTTCCCGACGCAAAAACGCTATAATAATTTCCAACGGCGCGGGGCGGGTGCGGTTTGATTTTGTCATATTCTACAAACGGCCCCCATCCGGCAAAACCGCTCCGTGTGATTCAGCAGCCCGCCCCACGGCCTGCCCGGCCGCTTTGGAAGCGTTCGGCCGGCGTTTCCAGAGCGGATGAGCAGGGCGCGGATTGGCCGGCGGAGAGAAAGGAAGAAAGGTGAACCGCATGCAAGAGAATAAGACTCCCGCAAAGGTCCAGGCCCAGCCGGCGAAAAAGAAGCGCTGGTGGTCCAAGGACGACACTGAGCTGACCATACTGGCCCTGCCCACTACGGTATGGTACATCCTCTTCTGCTATCTGCCCATGTTCGGCATCATTCTGGCGTTCAAAGATTACAAGATCACGCCGGGCGCGAACTTCTTCACCAGCCTGTTCGACAGCGAATGGGTGGCCTTTGAAAACTTCAAGTTCTTCTTCGGCCTCCGGGACTTCCCCCAGATTCTGCGCAACACCCTGCTGTATAACATCGTATTTATTATCCTGGACATCGCGCTGCCGGTGGGGCTGGCGATTCTCATCAGCAACATCTACAGCAAGCGCAAGTCCAAGACTTACCAAACGCTGATGTTCATGCCCCACTTCATGAGCTGGGTTGTGGTCAGTTACTTTGTGTACGCCTTCCTGGTCACCGACAAGGGCCTGCTCAACGCCGTGATCCAGTTCTTCGGCGGCGAGAAGGTAGCGTGGTACTCCACGCCCAAGGCCTGGCCCTTCATCATCATCATTATGCACGTATGGAAGACTATCGGCTATAAAATGGTCGTTTACCTGGCAAGCATCACCGGCATCGACAACAGCCTTTACGAGGCGGCGGTGCTGGACGGGGCTACCAAGTTCCAGCAGGCCAAATATATCACCATCCCCTCCCTGCGCCCCATCATCATCATGATGTTCATCCTGGCCATCGGCGGCATTTTCTCCTCGGACTTCGGCCTGTTCTATCAGGTGTCCCGGGGCGCCCAGCAGCCGCTGACCCCCATGGTGGCTACCTTGGACGTGAAGGTCTACCAGATGCTGACCTCGGGCTCCGTCAGCCTGGGCAAGACGGCGGCGGCCTCCCTGTTCCAGGCGGTGGTGGGCTGTATCACCATCCTGTCGGCCAACGCCATCGTGCGCAAGGTCGACCGGTCCAGCGCTCTGATTTAATGGAGGCAGCGACATGAGTAAAAAAGTTAAGCCTGTCAGCGGCGATACCCTCAGCCGCCTCAACCGGATCAGCCCGGTATCCAACTTCCTGTTCAACCTGATGTTCCTGATCGTGGCCTTGGCCTGCTTCCTGCCCATCATTTTCATCTTCATGATCTCCGTCACGGATAATAACGTCATCCGCACGGTAGGCTATCAGGTATGGGTCACGCCCGAAACCTTCTCCGGTGACGCCTACAAGTACCTGTGGAGCCAGCGGCAGACCATCCTCCACGCCCTGTGGGTTTCCATCTATGTCACGGTTATCGGCACGGCGCTGGGCGTGCTGCTCACCTCCCTGATGGGCTACGTGCTCAGCCGCACGGAGCACAGGCTGAACAACTTCCTGACCATCCTGGTGTTCATCCCCATGGTCTTCGGCGGCGGCATGGCGGCCTCCTACGTCGTCAACGCCCAGCTGCTGCAGCTGTCGGACACCATGTGGATCCTGATCCTGCCCCTGATGGTCAGCAGCTTCAACGTGACCATTGCCAGGACCTTCTTCCGCACCACCATCCCCGACGGCATCATCGAGTCGGCCAAGATCGACGGGGCCAGTCAGTGGACGGTGTTCTTCCGGATCATCCTGCCCATCTCCAAGCCCGTGCTGGCTACTATCGGCCTGTTCCTGGCCTTCGGCTACTGGAACGACTGGTTCCAGGCGCAGCTGTATATCAGCGACAGCAGCCTCCACTCCCTGCAGGCCATGCTGAACGCCATGCAGAACAACCTGGAGTACCTGACCAAGAATCCATCGGCCGGCCTGACCATTTCCGACATGAAGCGGAGCATGCCCCAGGAGTCCGTCCGCATGGCCATTGCCTTCGTGGTCGCCGTTCCCATCGCCTGCGTGTACCCGTTTTTCCAGAAATACTTTATTTCCGGCCTGACGGTGGGTGCGGTGAAGGGCTAAAAAACCGTATTGAACGGCTCCGCGCCGTTTGATAAAAGAACCTATACAATAAAACAAGGAGGAACCACTGAAAATGAAGAAATTTCTTGCACTGCTTCTGGCTTCCGTCATGACGCTGGCCCTGCTGGCGGCCTGCGGCGGAAACAACGACACTCCCCCCGCAGACGCGAACGGCGCCCCCGGCGCCGAGGACACCGACAACCCCGGCAGCGATGACACCACCGCCCCGCCCGCTGATGACGGCGGCATCCCCACCATCACCTGGTACCAGGTGGGCGGCGGTCAGCCCGCCAACATCGACTCCTGGACCGAGAAGGCCAACGCCTATCTGGAGGAGAAAATCGGCGTGCACATCAACATCCAGTGCATCTCCTGGGGCGACTGGGGCAAGCGCCGCAGCGTCATCGTCCAGACCAGCGAGCCCTATGACATCATGTTCACCGACTTCGGCTCCTACTCCAATGACGTGGCCATGGGCGCTTTCGCTGATCTGACCGACCTGGTCGCCCAGGCTCCCGGCCTGGCCGAGGCCATCCCCGCCGAGTTCCTGGAGGCCTGCAAGCTGGACGGCAAGATCTACGGCATCCCCGCCTATAAGGACAGCGCCGTCACCCAGTTCTTTGTCTGGACCAAGGACCAGGTCGACGCCTACTATCCCGACTACGCCAACATCCACTCCATCGCCGATGCCACCCCCGCCCTCCAGGCGCTGAAGGACGGTACCGGCGAGGCCCCCATGCTGCTGAACAAGGACGGCATCTCCGCCATCCCCGGCCTGCGCTATGACGGCATGGGCGTGGGCCTCAGCGCCCTGGGTGTCAGCTACTTCGATGATTCCGCCAAGGTCGTGGCCGTCTACGAGCAGCCCGACGTGATGGATCAGTTCAAGATCGTCCAGCAGTGGATGGAGAACGGCCTCATCAACTCCGACGCCTCCACCGCCGCTGAGGCTACCGGCATGTGCGGCGTGGGCATTGCCCAGGGCTGGCCTGCCGCCGCCAAGGGCTGGGGCGATGGCCGCGGCGCCGAGGTCGTGGTTTCCCAGTTTGGCGAGCCCGTGCTGTCCACCGACACCGTTCAGGGCTCCCTGGCCTGCGTCTCCACCAACTCCACCCACAAGGCGGAGGCTGTGAAGCTGCTGGAGCTGGTCAACACCGACACCAAGTTCCGCGACATGCTGGCCTACGGCGAAGAGGGCGTGAACTTCGAGTACGTTGACATGGAAGTCGAGCGTAACGGCGAGAAGGTCACCGAGCAGCGCGTCCACAAGATCAACACCGACTGGACCCTGGCCGCCTACACCCAGGGCAAGACCATCCACATGACCGCCGAGGACACCAGCAATGTCAACCCCTACGTGGACGAGATCCTGGTCCAGAACGAGAGCGCCCGCCGCTCCCCCGCCATGGGCTTCGTTTTTGACAAGAGCGACAGCGCCATCGCCGACAAGATCGCTGCCTGCCAGGCCATCTTCGAGGAGTACAAGGGCATCATCCACACCGGCACCGGCGATGTGGAGGCCAATGTGGCCGCGATGATGAGCGCCATGCGCGATTCCGGCTTCGATGAGATCGTGACCGCCGTGCAGACTCAGCTGGACGAGTATCTGGCCAGCAAGTAATCCCCTGAAGGTTCGCATCATCCGCTAAAAAGCGGGGCCGCCGCGAAACAGCGGCGGCCCCGCATCCCGAGGCGTACGTACTTTCTCCTGGAAGGGAAGGGTATCAAAAGAAAACTTTGACGCGGGACCATGTTTCGCTTATGTTTTACGCAAGTCTGCCGATAATGACTTGCAGCGGGGCGCAGGCGCCCTGCAGAAAGTTCTTTTTTGATACTTTTTTCTTGCCTGAAAAAAGTATGTACGCCTCTGAAATTTTTTGCGTACAAGGAGAAGCTATGAGCAAAATCATTGGAAACGAACTGAAAAACCTGCCCTGGGAGCCCAAGCCGGCGGACTGCGTCATGCCCGTCTGGCGTTACAGCGGCAACCCCATCATCGGCCGCCATGCCATCAAGCGGTCCAACAGCGTGTTCAACAGCGCGGTGGTCCCCTTCGGGGACGGCTTCGCCGGCGTGTTCCGCTGCGACAGCCGGTCGGTGAGCATGGACATCTTCCCCGGCTTCAGCAAGGACGGCGTTCACTGGGAAATCCAGGACGAGCCCGTCCATTTCCTGGGGGACGACCCGGAGGTCACCGCCCGGGAATACCGGTACGACCCCCGTGTGTGCCTCATGGACGGGAAGTACTACGTCACCTGGTGCAACGGCTACCACGGTCCCACCATCGGCGTGGGCTGGACGGAGGACTTCAAGACCTTCCGCCAGCTGGAGAACGCCTTCCTGCCCTACAACCGCAACGGCGTGCTGTTCCCCCGGAAGATAGGCGGCATGTATATGATGCTTTCCCGGCCCAGCGATACGGGGCACACCCCCTTCGGCGACATCTTTGTCAGCCAGAGCCCGGACATGAAGTTCTGGGGCTGCCACCGGCATGTGATGAGCACCGTGAAAGGGGACGAGTCCGCCTGGCAGTCCACCAAGATCGGTGCGGGCCCCATCCCCATTGAGACGGACGAGGGCTGGCTCATGATCTACCACGGTGTGATCAACACCTGCAACGGTTTTGTCTACCGCATGGGCTGCGCCCTGCTGGACATCGACCAGCCCTGGAAGGTGCTGTACCGGACGAAGGATTATATCATGGCTCCCTGGGAACTCTATGAGTGTGTGGGCGACGTGCCCAACGTGGTTTTCCCCTGCGCCACCCTCTCCGACGCCGCCACCGGCCGTATCGCCATCTATTACGGCAGCGCCGACACCGTCACCGGCATCGCGTTCACCACGGTGGATGAGCTGATGGGCTATATGAAGGAGAACTCGCTGTAATTTGTTTACGAGGGGGCGTTCTTTTTCTTTGTGAACAAAGAAAAAGAACCAAAAAGAAAAACTTTTTGCCTGCCCTATGGGCCTTCAGTCGATGTGCCTGCCGCTAGGGAAGACCTCTGCGGGGAGGTCACTGCCTGCATGCGCGAAGCGTTCGCTTCGCGCGGGTAATAGTGGTCTAAATTCGGCCGCACGGATCACGCTGTGCACGATCTTGGGGGGCTCGTCTAATGGGCTGCCATTCTAATTTGTTTCAAGTGGAGAAACGCATATGTATTTCATTGACAAGCGGATCCAGGTGATCTGCGACAACCTCAACAAGCTGCGTATTCGCAATGTCCAGCCCATTACGGACTGGCAGTACAAGAAGGGATTTTTCCTCTACCCCTCCCAGGCGGAGAGCGAGGGGGGCGCGTGGGAGGCCTTCGACGGCAAGACCATGCACTGGTACGGTCCTGACGAGCACTATTGGTTCCGGGGACAGATAACCATTCCCCAGGAGCTGGCGGGCAGGTCTGTCTGGATGAAGGTCCGCACCCAGATCGAGGAGTGGGACGATGGGAAGAATCCCCAGTTCCTCCTTTTCCTCAACGATCAGGCCACCCAGGGCATGGACATGAACCACCGGGAGGTCCGCCTCTTCGCCGAGGCCCCCGCCGGAGAAACCCTCAAGGTGGACATCCAGGCGTACACCGGAACGCTCCACACCGAGTTCCAGTTCCTGGTGGACCTCTATGAGCAGGACGAGGAGATTAACCGGCTCTACTGGGATATCCAGGTCCCCCTCCGGGCTTTCCCCCGGATGAAGGAGGATGATCAGAACCGGCTGGCGATTCAGACCGTTCTGAACGACACCATTAATCTTCTGGATCTGCGGGAGCCCTACTCCGAGGGCTTTTACGCCTCCCTCCGGGAGGCCCAGGCGTATATCACGGAAAATCTTTACGAGAAAATGGGCGGCTGGGACGGTATTGTGGCCACCTGCATCGGACACACCCACATCGACGTGGCCTGGTGGTGGACTGTGGCCCAGACCCGGGAGAAGGTGGCCCGCAGCTTCGCTACGGTGCTCAAGCTTATGGAGGAGTTCCCCTCCTACCGCTTCATGTCCAGCCAGCCGGTGCTGTACTACTTCCTCAAGGAGCGGTATCCCGAGCTCTATGCGCGCATTAAGGAGCGGGTGAAGGAGGGCCGCTGGGAGCCCGAGGGCGGCATGTGGCTGGAGGCCGACTGCAACCTGACCTCCGGCGAGTCTCTGGTGCGGCAGTTCGTCCACGGCAAGCGGTTCTTCAAGGAGGAGTTCGGCGTGGACAACCGGATTCTCTGGCTGCCGGACGTGTTCGGCTACTCCGGAGCCCTGCCCCAGATCATGAAGAAGAGCGGCGTCGACTACTTCATGACCACCAAGCTGGCCTGGAACCAGATCGACAAGGTGCCCAACGACACCATGATATGGCGGGGCATCGACGGGTCGGAGATCCTCACCCACCTGATCACCGCCGTAGACCCGGGACAGGAGGTCGGCCCGGGTCACTTCTTCACCACCTACAACGGCAAGCTGCATCCCGACGCCCTCCTGGGCGGCTGGGAGCGTTACCAGAACAAGGAGATCAATAACGACATCCTGATCTCCTACGGCTACGGCGACGGCGGCGGCGGCCCCACCCGGGAGATGCTGGAGACTTCCGTCCGCATGGAACGGGGCGTCCGGGGCATTCCCAAGGTCCGGCAGGCCTTTGCCCGCACCTACTTTGAGGAGCTGGAGGCGCGCGTGAAGGACAACCGCCGCCTGGAGACCTGGGAGGGCGAGTTCTACTTTGAGTATCACCGGGGCACCTATACCTCCATGGCCCGCAACAAGCGGGGCAACCGGAAGAGCGAGCTGCTGCTGATGGATCTGGAGCTGGCCTCCGTGCTGGCGGCGGCGAAGCTGGCCTATCCGGCTGAGGAGCTGGACCGGATGTGGAAGACCGTCCTGCTCAACCAGTTCCACGACATCCTCCCCGGCTCCTCCATCCACGAGGTCTACGAGGTCACCAAGCGGGAGTACGAGGAGCTGGCCCGGACTGCCGGCGATCTGCTCAGCCAGCGCCTGGCCGCCCTGGCGGGCCAGGGGGACGGCGTGACGGTATTCAACACCACCGGCTACACCCGCTCCGACGTGGTGGAGCTGGGCAGGACCGACGCCAAGGCCCTGGCCGACGAGACGGGCAAGGTCTACCCCGTGCAGCCCACGGCGGACGGCGCGGTGGCCTTCCTGGAGAACCTGCCCTCCAAGGGCTTCAAGACCTTGCAGAAGGCGGAGGCCGTCCCCGTCCCCAGCCCCTTTGTCCGGAAGGACGACAGGCATCTTGAGACGCCCTTCTACTCCGTTGCTTTTGATGAGCACGGTCATTTCACTTCCCTCTTCGACAAGGAGAACGACCGGGAGCTGGTTCAGGCGGGCAAGTGCGCCAACGTCATCCGCATGTACGAGGATAAGCCCATTTACTACGATAACTGGGACATCGACATGTTCTACACCGAGAAGTCCTGGCCGGTGGACGATCTGGTCAGCATGAAGTGGACCGAGGAGGGCCCCGTCCGGGCCACCGTGGAGCTGGAGTACAGGATCAGCCTGTCCTCCATCAGGCAGAAGATTCACTTCTACGCGGGCTCCCGCCGCATCGACTTCGACACCTGGGTTGACTGGAAGCAGCACCAGCATCTGCTCAAGGCGGAGTTCCCCGTGGATATCCACAGCGACGAGGCGACCTTCGACATCCAGTTCGGAAACCTCACCCGGAAGGTCCACACCAACACCAGCTGGGATAAGGCCCGGTTCGAAGTCTGCGGCCAGAAGTGGATGGACTTTTCCGAGGGCCGTTACGGCGTGAGCCTCCTCAACGACTGCAAGTACGGACACAGCGTCCGGGACGGCGTCATCGGCCTGACCCTGCTGAAGTCCGGCATCGAGCCCAATCCGGTGGCGGACCAGGAGGAGCACGTGTTCACCTACGCCCTGTATCCCCACGCCGGCGCCTGGCGGGACGCCGGGACGGTGCGGGAGAGCTGCTTTGTCAACCAGCCCCTTCGGGTGGTGGCGGGCGGCGAACCCGGCGCGGCCTTCTCCCTGGCCGGTGTGGAGCAGGCCAACGTGGTCCTGGAAACCGTCAAGCAGGCCGAGGACGGCAGCGGCACAGTCCTGCGCCTCTATGAGAGCGAGAACGCCCGGACCCAGACGGTTCTGCGCGTTCCCGCCGGCGTGGCCAAGGCATACAGCTGCAACCTGCTGGAGGAGATCGAGGAGGAGCTGCCCGTCCAGGACGGCAAGGTCCGCTTCCTCACCAAGCCCTACGAGATCAAGACCATCCTGCTGCGATAACCAAAACAAACGGAGTCCCGTACAGGCAGCGCCTGTACGGGACTCCGCTGCGTTTCAAAAATCTTTCAAGTTTTACAGCAGGAAAGAATTTTATTGATCCCCGCCGAAATCGGCCTTATACGCCTCCGCCAGCCTGTCGGGCCAGTCGCTCACGGGCTCCAGCACGCCGGTGAAGAACCGCAGGGTCTTGGGCTCATGGACGAACCGCAGGCCGCCGATCAGATGCCGGTGGTCGTAGAGCCACTTGACCCGGTCGATGACGTACTCCGTCTGGGACAGGGTGAACACCCTGCGGGGGAAGGCCAGGCGGACCAGCTCCATAGAGGCCATCCGCTCGCTGCCGTCGGCGTTGCGCTCCTCGGAGAGGGTGCCCCGCTCCATGCCCCGGATGCCGCCGCAGATGTACAGCGCGCACACTAGCGCCCCGGCGGGGTACTGCTCCTGGGGGATGTGCTTGACGAACTCGCCGGCGTCCAGGTGGGCCCCCAGGCCGCCGCCGGGGGTGATGACGGGCACGCCATAGTCATCCAGGGCCTTGACGCAATAGCCCACGAACTGGGGCCCCTGGGAAATGATGTTCATGTCCATGGTTTCGTCAAAGCCCACGGTCATGGCCTCGATCTCCCGGACGGACATGCCGCCGTAGGTAAGGAAGCCCTCGAACATGGGGATCAGGTCCTCCATGGAGTAGTACAGCTCCCGGTCCCGGACCAGGATCACGCCGCCCCGGGCGAAGCCGAACTTCCGGGCGGAGAAATAGATGATATCGAAGAGGTCCGCCACCATCCGGGTGATCTCCCGGACGGTCTTGTCCGCCATACCCTCCTCTCGGGTTTTCATAAAGTACAGGTTGTCCTGGAGCAGGGAGGCGTCCAGCACGGCGAGGATGCCGTACTTCCTGCAGATGTCCGTAGCCGCCTTCATGTTCTCGTAGGAGATCGGCTGACCGCCGATGAGGTTGGTGCCCGCCTCCAGGCGGACGAAGGGGATATTCTCCGGCGTCTCCTTCCGGATGCAGGCCTCCAGCTTTTCCAGGTCGATGTTGCCCTTGAAGGGCAGATTGCTCTTGCTGATCAGGCCCTCGTCCTTCACCAGCTCCTCCACCCGTCCGCCTACCCGGGTGATGTGGGCCTTGGCGGTGGTGAAGTGGTAGTTCATGATAACGCAGCTGCCGGGCTTCACGAACCGGGTAGCCAGGATATTCTCGCAGGCCCGGCCCTGGTGGGCGGGGAGGCAGTACTGGATGCCGAAGAGCTCCTGGAGCTTCTTCTCCATGCGGAAATAGCTTTCGCTGCCGGCGTAGGCGTCGTCGGCCCGGAGCATGGCGGACTCCATATCGTCGCTCATGGCGTTGACGCCGGAGTCCGTCAGCATGTCCAGAAAGATGTCGCTGTTGTGGAGCTGGAAGGTATTGTAGCCGGAATCCTTGATTTTCTGCAGCCGCTCATCGGTGGGCAGAAGGTTCAGCTTCTGGACGATGCGCACCTTGTGCATCTCCAGGGGGATGGGGTCGTGCTTGTAAAAGGTAATCTGCGGCATGATTCGCGTTCTCCTCTATCGTATTGACGCGCCGCCCTCAAAAAGGCCGCGCCGCCAGTTCATTATTTTTACTTTAGCACTTTGAATGCAAAAAGTAAATGCGCAAAATAGACAGCAGACGGCAAGTTTCCGCCGGTTTCTCCGTGATATTCACCAACCCCTCCCCCCGATCCGGCAAATTTTTTCCGGACCGGCCCCATTTGGCTTGACATTTTGCCGGTTTCATGTCAACCTATAGTCAATGCACTTGAGAATCGGTAAAAAGGAGGGGAGGAAAAAAGGCGCGGGGCAAGGCGGAGGATGCAGGCGGGCTGACGCCCGCCAAAGACGACAACGCCGCCCCGTACCATTTTGACCCCCGAACTTTACCGATTTTCATGTGCATCGACTATAACAGCAGGAACAGGCTGGTTTCATGGGAAAGGAGCAGTGCGATGGAAAAAATGTCCAATTACGAGATACAGCGGCGGCAGTGGCAGGAGCGGTTCCTGTCCATGGACCAGGAGGCTCTGTGCCGCAGGCTCCCCGGACTGGAGCTGGCGGAGAGCCAGCTGCGGCTGCGGCACTTCGGGCGGCTGTTCGCCGTGAGCCGGCGGGACGGAACCATCCGCTGCCTGACGGACGGCGCTCCCGCATCCTACAACGAGGCCATGAACATCTACACCCTCCTCCACTACGCCCGTCCGGACGCCCGATGGACGGGCCGCTGGCTGCCCTTCCGGGACCTGCGCCACGCCTCGCCCTTTGCCAGCGCCTATCACAGTGGGATCATCCGGCCCCTGGCCAGGACCTTCGCCGGCCGCGAGGACCTGCTGCCCGGCGCGGTGAGGGAGCTGGGCGGCCTACGCCTGGACCTCCACGGCTATCAGCTCCCCGCCTTCGAGTGCATTCCCATGCGGCTGTATTTCTGGGACGGGGACGAGGATTTCGAGGCCCAGGCCAATCTGCTCTTTGACGAGAGCGCCGTAGACTTCATCCATGTGGAAAGCGTCGTCACCATCGCTTCCGTGGGGGTTTTCCGCTTGGCGGAGGCCGCTGGGCTGTCCCCGGACGGCAACGCCCTTTGAGAGCCCGCCTCTGCCTCCCTCCGCAAGTTGAGAGACGAACCCGGCTCTGAAAAAGCGGGAGGGCGCGTTCACACCCTCCCGGCCAGAAATTCCACCAGCATTTTCACAAACAGCATCCCCAGGACCACGAAGATCATACCCTTGATTTTCTTCCCGCCGCCCCGGATAGCGTACCGGGCCCCGCAGTAGTTGCCCAGCATGCTGCACGCCGCCGCCGGAACCACCAGTGCCCACATCACCTTGCCGCCGATGAGGAAGGAGGCCGCCGCCGCGATGTTGGAGGCCAGGTTGCCCACCTTGGAGCAGCCGGAGGCGGTGACCATGTCCATTTGCAGCAGGGCGGTGAAGGCCATGATCATGAATGTGCCGGTACCTGGGCCCACCATGCCGTCGTAGCAGCCGATGAGCAGGCCGATGCCCAGGCTGACCCCCATTTCATAGGGGCGGGGGTACCGCTTTTCCCCCGTCTCCTGGCCGAAGTCCTTCTTCAGCGCCAGGAATACCGCCACCACCGGCAGGGCCACCAGCATCAGGCCCTTGAGGATGCCCTCGCTGAGCAGCTTGGCGATCTCCGCGCCAATGTAGCCCCCCGCCAGGGCCCCCAGGGCGGCGCACAGGGCGGCGTGGAGCCGGATCTTTCCGCTGCGGAAGAATTTCACCGACGCGGTGGCGGAGCCGCAGCCGTTGACCACCTTGTTGGTCCCGGCGGCGAAGTGGACGGGCACCCCCGCCATCATATAGGCCGGCAGGGTAATGAGCCCCCCGCCTCCGGCCACGCTGTCCACAAAGCCCCCCAGGAAGACCAGGGGGCAGACAATCAGAAGCGTCTGCACCAATTCCGGCATCGTAACATCTCTCCTTTTCCCGTTCTGGGTGAAAGTATATCACAAGCCGGCAAAAAACGCCACCGGAATTCCCAAAAATCCGTTATAAGAATCTGTCACAAGGCAGCGCGCCGACAGGAGGAGACAGCCCATGAATCTCTGCGACATCCGCGAAGTCAAGGCTCTGCTGAGCCGCCACGGCTTCCATTTTTCCAAATCCCTGGGACAGAATTTTCTCATCGCTGACTGGGTCCCCCGGGACATTGCCGCCGCCGGAGGCGGAGACAAAGCCTGCGGCGTGCTGGAGATCGGCCCCGGCATCGGCTGTCTGACCCGGGAGCTGTGCGGGCGGGCGGCCAAGGTGGTGTCCGTGGAGCTGGACCCGGCCCTGCCGCCGGTACTGGCGGAAACCATGGCGGACGCGGAGAATTTTACCCTGATCTCCGGGGATGTACTGCAGCTGGATATCCCCCGGCTGGTGGACGGGCATTTCCAGGGCCTGACGCCGCTGGTCTGCGCCAACCTGCCCTACAACGCGGCCACCCCCATCCTGGGGGCCCTGGTGGAGGCGAAGCGGTTCGAGGCCATCACGGTGATGGTCCAGCGGGAGGCGGCCCTGCGCCTGGCGGCGAAGCCGGGGACAGGGGACTACGGGGCGCTGTCGGTGTATATGCAGTACCACACCCAGCCGGAGATCCTGTTCGACGTACCGCCGGAATGCTTTCTGCCCGCGCCGAAGGTAACGTCCTCCGTAATCCGCTGCCAGGTGCGGCGGGAACCGGCGGTGCGCCCCGCCTGCGGGGAGGAATTTTTCTTCCGGACGGTGAAGGGGGCCTTCGCCCTGCGGAGGAAGACGCTGTGCAACTCTCTTTGCACGGCGTTTGGCTCCCAGCTGGGGAAGGGCGGCATCGCGGAGGTGATTTCGCAATGCGGGCTGCCGCCCGCAGTCCGGGGCGAGGCCCTGGGGCTGGAGGAATTTGCCGTCCTGGCGGATGGCCTGTACGAAATGATACAGCGTTTATAAACCCTCCTTAACAGACGCTCTCCTGTTAAAAAAGTAACGGCGAAATGTAACCCATTTCGCCGTTTTTTATTCACTTCATCTTTGGTGATTATCGTGCGCTTGCGCTCCTTTTTTCCTTGTTTCTCGCTGCTCCCTCTCGGACTGTTCCTGCTGGCAAGCTGCATCCAATACCCTGTCTGCCTATTCCGGGCCAATGGCTCGCCTGACCTGCTCATAATTGCCACGATTGCCGAAGTTCTTCTTTCGAAAAACTCTGGGAACCACGCTTCAGTTTACCTCTTTTTCCTCCGCTTTCAATGTGCCTTGTGCGTGATTCGTATCAGATATGCTTCACCCGGTCGTGCTCCTCCGCAGCCTTGGCGTTATTCCAGTGGCTCATATCGCCCACCAGGTAGCCAGTAATACGTCGAATCCGGCTGAAGGGCCGGGGGGCCAGATGGTAGCGGAGATCCACGTAATCCCCGTCCACATGGATGTCCAGAGCCTGGACGGTGCCGATGGCGTACCGGCTGTTGGCCCGGGCAATATAGGCGTCCCGCTCCTGCCGGCTGATCTCGCCGCCGGTCACATTTACCTGCATCATACTGCATTCCTCCTGCACAGCCCCGAATTGGGGCTTTACTTTTGTGTGAGATGAGTATATCATGAAGGGAAAGGGAAAGTATGTTGCAACAGCAACGATATGAAAAAATTTCTACATTTAGTGCCTTCCGGCTTTCTTCACTACCATATATCGGACGGCACGGATAAGGAGACGGCATGGAATACGGAGAGCTGGCCCTGTTCCAGGGCATTGCCGGCAGCGAGGTCGAGGCCATGATCCGCTGCTTCCACATGCGGCGGGCCCGGTTTGCACCGGGGGAAACAGTCTGCGCCTACGGGGAGTCCTGCGGAGAGATCGGCGTACTGCTGCGGGGGCAGGCGGACCTGCTCCGCTTCGACTATGCCGGCACCCGAACCATCCTGGCCCGGGTGGAGGCCGGCGACGCCTTCGGGGAGGTCCTGGCCTTCACCCCGGAGCTGGGGGACTGCGTGGAGATCGTCAGCGCCGGGGAGAGCGAGGCGCTCTTCATGGAGTTCGACCACCTGATGAAGCGCTGCGAGAATGCCTGCGGCTACCACAGCAGGCTGGTCCAGAACATGTTCCGCCTGGTGACGGAGCAGACCCGGCGGCTGAGCCGCCGGGTGGAGGTCCTCAGCCGCCGCAGCATCCGGGAAAAGCTCCAGTGCTACTTCCGCCTCTGCCGGCTGGAGGCGGGCTCGAACGCCTTCCTCCTGCCCTTCACCCTCAGCGCCCTGGCGGACTACATCAGCGCCGACCGCAGTGCCATGATGCGGGAGCTGAAGAAAATGCGGGAGGAGCGGCTGGTATCCGTGGAAGGCCGCCAGGTTGTCTGGCGGGGGGACGGCGCTACAGAACGTTCTTGATGCTGACGCACTGGGTTTCCGCCAGCAGGCGCAGCTGGCTCATAAGCTGGGAGAGAAGGGTGTGGAAGTCCGCCCCGTCCTCCTCCCGGCACACGGCGAAGGCGCCGGCGAACAGCTCCTCCGCCTCGTCCAGCTCATTATGGTCCATAATGGTGTGGAAAAAGGTCTGGCTGCCGTTCCAGTCGGCATAGGCCTCCTCCAGCTTCTGCCCGGCCTGCTCCCAGGCCTCTTGGCCCGCGAGGCCGTCGATCTCCTCCAGCAGGGTGTTCCAATGCTGGGTGCGCAGCTCCACATACCGCCCGCTCCACAGGGAGAACCCCAGAATCACCGCCAGCAGTCCCACCGGAATATAAAATGCCTTCACGCATCCGCCTCCTTTGCCACGCAGGTAATGGTCCCCGCCTCGTCCACGGTCATAAAGAACACCTGCCTGGGGGAGGTCAGGCGGCGCTCCTTCAGCTGCTTGTCCAGCCAGACGGCGTCATAGCCGCTGGCGGAGAGATTGTCGGACATCACCCGCCCGTCGTTAATCAGCAGGACCGGCAACGTCACATCGTCCTTCACCTCCAGGTTCATCGCCTGGGGCGTCACCGGACCGGCCTTGGTATAGGGTAGGACGGACACCTGCCCGCTGGTTTCCAGGACGGCGTATTTCACGGCAGACAGGTCGCTGTAGCCCTGGCTGCGCAGCTGCTCCAGCAGCTCGTCCACGGTAAAGCGGTTCCGGGCCATGTTCTGCTGAAGGACCTTCCCCTCCCGGATGATCACCGTGGGATAGCCGCAGACCAGCCCCCGGAAGCGGATGGACTTCAGGCTGAAGAAGCTCAGGAGCATGGACAGGCACAGCAGCGTCACAATGGGAAACACGCCATTGACCAGGGGGATGCCGAAATCCTGCATGGGCACGGCAGCCAGGTCGGAGATAATCAGGGTCAGCACCAGCTCGCTGGGCTCCAGCTCGCCGATCTGCCGTTTCCCCATCAGCCGCAGGCCGAACATCAGGATAAAGTAGAGGATGATGGTGCGAAAGAAGGCTGTCGCCATTAAGTCACTTCCTTTCTCCCCCAGTATCTGCCGCAGGCCGCCGTTCTATTCTCCTCCGCACCCGCCCGCTCACAGGGCCAAAAAAGGACCCCGCCCGCTGAAAACAGCGGGCAGGGTCCTTTTTCGTTTATTTAACCCGGCTTACTTCCCGAAATTCTCGATAATGTCCACGATCTCCGCACCAATGCGCTTCTGGGCCTCCTTGGTAGCCGCGCCGATGTGCGGCGTGCAGGAGACGTTGGGGTGAGAGTACAGGGCGGCGTTGGTAGCGGGCTCGTCGGCGTAAACATCCAGACCGGCGGCCCGGACCTTGCCGGAATTCAGCGCCTCCAGCAGGTCGTCCTCGTTGACGTTGTCGCCCCGGGAGGTGTTGACGAACACCACGCCGTCCTTCATCTTGTCGATATTCTCCTTGCAGATGAGCTTCACCCC
Source organism: Clostridiales bacterium (assembly GCA_009774055.1). Taxonomy (GTDB): domain Bacteria; phylum Bacillota; class Clostridia; order Oscillospirales; family Oscillospiraceae; genus Pelethomonas. The sequence continues at coordinate 6,510 of VSNB01000005.1, read as the reverse complement.
GTTGAGGGAGGGGGTGTGGAGGGAGATAAAGTCAGACCGCTCCAGCAGATCGTCCAGCTCCACATACTTCATGCCCATCTGCTCCTCGATGCCAGGAACGTGGAAAATATCCTGGGCAATGACCTCCATGCCCACGCCCTTGGCCATGCGCCCCAGCGCCTGGCCGATCCGTCCGAAGCCGATGATGCCCAGGGTTTTGCCCCCCAGCTCAATGCCCTTGCCGTAGGCTTTCTTTTCCCACTTGCCTTCCCGCATGGTGTGGCCGGCCACGGAGAGGAAGCGGGCGCAGGAGAACATGTGGCCCATAGCCAGCTCCGCCACGGAGTTGGAGGAAGCCCTCGGCGTATTCTTCACCGTGATGCCGTTGTCCTCGGCGTACTTCACGTCGATGTTGTCCACGCCGACGCCGCCGCGGATAATCAGCTTCAATCTTCCGCCCTTCGCCTCGTCGATGTGGCTGGCGCGGACCTTTGTGGCGCTGCGCACCACCACCGCGTCAAAATCCTTCAGCGCCGCGCCCAGCTCCTGGGGGGCGTAGAACTGTTCCACCACCTCGTGGCCGTTCTTTTTCAGCTGCTCCAGGGCGGTTTTGTCCATTCCATCGGTGACTAAGATTTTCATAGCAGTATCGTCTCCTCTTCATTTTTCTTTTTGCGCCCGACCGGCGCGGACGGGAAATTCATCTGCGGCCCTGCGGGCCGCGCCAGCTTCTTTCTATTCGCAGCCCCGGGACCTGCGCGGCCCCGGACTCCGCGCCTACTTTTGCCCCGCGGCAAAAGTAGGCAAAAACGCGCTTAAACCTGCGGTTTAAGAATCCCTTATTTATTACGAGGGGTATTTTGTTTTTGCGCTTGTCCTGCAGTCTGTCCGGTCTGAACCGGACCGGCTCCCATAGATCAGGCGAAGCGTCTATTTGAGGATATAAATGGCAGACCCTACCGTCTCACACGGGGGCGCTCCCGAAAAGAACCCCGGGAGATTCCGCGTGTATAACGGTAGGCACTGCGATATGCTCGTGGGTAGGCGCAGAAGTCCGGCGCACCAACGAAGGTACTAAAACAGAACCAGCAGAGTACGTCGGAGCGCAAATAATTACCCCCGTAATGCAGGAGGATTCTCAAGGAACGTAGTTCCTTGAGGGTGCTTTTGCTTCTTTTCGCACAAGCGAAAAGAAGGCCCCTGGGCGGCCGGCAGGCCGCCGGGACGGTCGTTTGCGCCACAGACGCAAAAGACGTGCCCGGGCGGCGCGGCGCGAATCTAAAACATATATTTTAATTCGGGGCCGCCCCGCAGGGGCGGCAGGAAGTATCATCCGTTCTCCGCCTCAAACTTTTTCAAAAATTCCACCAGCGCCTCAACGCCCTCCTTGGGCATGGCGTTGTAGGTGGACGCCCGCAGGCCGCCCACGCTCTTGTGACCCTTGAGGTTGTCGTATCCCGCCGCCTTGGTAGCGGCTACCACCTTGGCATCCAGCTCCTTGTCGCCGGTGACGAAGGGGATATTCATAAGGGAGCGGAACTCCTTGTCCACGGTGCCGGTGAACATCTTGGAGGCATCCAGGAAGTCATACATGACCTTGGCCTTCTCAATGTTCAGCTTCTCCATGGCCTCCAGCCCGCCGATGCTCTTGAGATACTTGAACACCTTGCCGCAGCAGTAAATAGCCCAGCAGTTGGGGGTATTATACATGGACCCGTTGTCCGCGTGGGTCTTGTAGCTCATGTACAGCGGGGTCTTGGGATCCAGCTCCGCGTCGTCCCGGATCAGGTCCTCCCGGATAATGACCACCACCATGCCGGCGGGGCCCACGTTCTTCTGTACACCGGCGTAGATGAGGCCATAGTCGCTGACGTTGCAGGGCTTGGACAGGAACATGGAGCTCTGGTCGCTGACCAGCACATGACCCTTGGTATTGGGCAGCTTGTTCCAGGTCACACCGTGGATCGTCTCATTCTCGCAGATATAGACATAGTCGGTATTCTCCGGAATGTCCAAATCATCGCAATTGGGCACATAGCAGTAATTCCGATCCTTGCTGGAGGCTACTACATGCACGTCGCCGTACTTCTTGGCCTCGGCAATGGCCTTCTTGGACCACGCGCCGGTTTCCACGTAGCAGGCCACGCCGTTCTTCATCAGATTCATGGGGATCATGGCGAACTGCAGCGTCGCGCCGCCCTGGATGAACAGCACCTTATAGTTGTCGGGGATGTGCATCAGGTCCCGCAGGTCCTGCTCCGCCTCGTCGATGATCTGCTGATACACCGGGGAGCGGTGACTCATCTCCATGACGCACATGCCGGAGCCCCGGTAGTTCATCATCTCGTCCCGGATCTCCTCCAGGACGGGCTCGGGCATGGTGGCCGGGCCGGCGGAAAAGTTATACGTGCGGTTGTATTTCATTGCGTTTTTTCCTCCTCGTTTATGTTGAGAGGCGTCCTCTCCATCTGCCCTCCAGTATAATACAGCTCTGGAAAATAATCAACAGGGAAAACAAAACTATTGCCGTTCTCTTGAAAATTTTCAGAACATCAGACAAAAAACGCCCCGCCTCGGTAAGGCGGGAGCGTTTCATCCGTCTTCAGGCTGGTTTCCCATTACGCCGTCGACCAGTATTTGATCCATAACAGCCATCTGTTCCATGACAGTAAAGGTAGTGGACAGGCTCTCGCCGGACTGGGGCGCCAGCGTATATGTCCGCCCGTTCAGCTCCCGGTCCCGCAGGCACTCCACTTGATAGCGGACGGTCACCGCCTCCCCGTAGCCCGCGCCGGCGGGAACGGCGCTTTCAAGAATCACACGGCTGAAGCGGTCGTTGTAGGCATCGGAACCGTTCTCCTCTACATACGCCTGGTAGTAATCGTCCAGCGCGGATATGACCGCTTTCTCCAGTCCGCCGTCCTCCATCCCGTCATACACCAGCTCCCGGTCTGGCATGGCGGGGATCGCAAACACAAATCCGGAAAAACCGCGCTGCCATTCGTTGAGCAGCTCGCCGGACGGCTCTGCGGCATCGTCCCGGGGCGCGTCCGCGCTTTCCCACTGGCACGTCACCCGGCAGGTGAACTCCTTCGGCTGTCCTGTCCCTTCAAAGCGCATGGTAATGACCGCCTCGCCGGGGCTGACGGCGGTGACGGTCCCCCTCTCATCCACGGACGCCACGCCGGGATCGGAGGAGGTATACGAAACGTCATAAACGCCGTAAGCGTTTACAGGCTGGAAATAAAAGACCTCCCCCGCGCCGTTCAGCGTAATCTCGCTGGCGCTCGCGCCGACGCCCGCCTCCAGATCAGCCGCCAGCTGGGCGGCCGCCTCCTCCCGGCTGGGCGCGGTGTCCTGATAGGGCTCCCTGTGGAACATCCACTCCCCCCGGAACCGGTCCAGTGTCTCATTCCGCTGCGCCTCCGGCAGCTCCGCCAGCGCCACATAGGCAAACAGGCCGGGGTTGACCTTATACAGCTTGTAGATCATGGAGCCGTACCCCTCCGCCGGCGCGCCGTCCAGCCCCGTGGAAGCGGAGAGGATGCAGATATATTCCTCCTGGGTCAGGGCAGAGCCCTGCCGCTCGATATATTGACCGATGTCCCCTATGATGTCCGCAACGGCCGCAGACCCGTCGCCCTTATCCAGCCCGGCCTCCACCGCCGCCCGGGCCAGGACGCCCCAGTCCATGTAACGCATCAGCGGCAGCCATTCGCTTGCGTCCTCGCCCCGCCGCACCTGCTCCGCGATGGACCGGGCGTTGTCCGCCATGCTCTCCCCGGCGGCGTCCGAGCCGGCTGACGTACCGGGGCCGGTCCGGGCCAGTCGGAGAAATTCGGCGTAAATCTCATCTATATCCTTGAGCCGCAGGTTCTCGCCATCCTGGGTATAGATCCCGTGTTGGGATAGAATAAAAAAGGTTTCGCCATCATCCGCCGAATCTCCATAGCGGAAGGAGACGGAAACGGGCCAGCCTCCCATTCCATCGGGATCGTAAGAGCCTTCGTACTCGAAGCTCTGGTACAGCGCCCACAGCCGCGCCACCTCCGCCGGATCGGTGATGTAAGCGGCGTCATTGGAGTCGGAGCTTGCTGGCTGGCCGACCGTGACAGCGGCGGGCATTCTCTCCCCCCCGGCGGCGCACTGCAAAAAGAACACATATTCCGAGGCGTCCAGACAGACCTGGTTGAAGGTGGTGCTGAGCCTCATCCAGTTCAGGGGCGCGGCATCCGCCCAGAATACCCGAACCATGGGCTGGAGCCGGAAATACTCCCGGGACGTCTCCGGAGAGACGTCAAAATGCGAATTTTTCGAAAACCAGTCGGCCGCCCAGGTCAGAAACTCCTCCGGCAGCGCGCCGCTGTCCAGGGACCAGTGCCAGCTGTGGGGTCCCGGCTGCTCCAGGATCTCCGCCCGCCGGTCCAGCGTCTCCTGACCGTAGATGTCCAGCATCAGCTGGGAAAAGCCCGAACCTGACTCCAGGGACCAGTCCTGGGAAACCTTCTGGAGCTGGCCGCCGTCGGTAAAGGTGTAGGCGTCGGCAGCTGTCTCGCCGCCGGGGCCGTACTGCCGGACCATCTCCTCCCGGACCGCGCCGAAGTCCTCATCGTTGGGGTAGTCCAGACGGACGGAGTACAGCCCCCACTCCGAGCCCTCGTACTGCCGGAAATAGAGGTAGGCTTTTTCCGCCGTCCCGCCGAAGGCGGGGATGTTTTCCGCCACGACGCACCAGTTGTCCCCGGAGGCATCCTCACCCTGCTCCAGGATCTGGTCCTCGGTAATGTCCAGGGCCTTAATCACCGTCTCCACACTGTCGTTCCAGCGGAGGCCGGGAAATTCCAGTGGACGGGAGGGGGCTGTCTCTTTCGGCACGGCGGCCCTGCCGCCGAAGGCGCAGGAAACCAGGAGGCACGCCGCCAGGGCCACGGCGATCAATGTCGCCTTCCTTGTCCGGGGCGCTTTGACGATCAGGGCGATGCGCTCGGCCATGGCCCGCTTCCCGGCGGTCATGGTGGTGGCCGTCTGGAACAGGGCGGCGGGATGGAGGCCCTTGGACACCATGCCCAGGAGGGTCTGGCCGTAGTCGATGCGCTCCGCCTCCCCCAGCCGCCGGAGGGCTGCCTCGTCGCAGGCCAGCTCGCAGTCCCGGCGGCTCAATACCGCCGCCCACCAGACCAGGGGGTTGTACCAATGGACCGCCAGGCAGACGCTCCGCAGAACGGACCACACGTGGTCCCCGTGGCGGTAGTGGGCGTACTCGTGGGCCAGAATGTGCTCGGGATGCTCCGCGTCCATAGCCGCCACATTGAGGTAAACGGCGGGGCGGAACAGGCCGAAGAGGCAGGGCGAGGCCAGACCCTCCGCCTCATATACCGGCAGCTTCCCGGACCAGACGGTGGGAAGATCCAGCCGCCTCCGGGCCTTCCGCAGACGGAGATAGAAGGCCAGATTGGAGATCGCCAAGGCCCCGCCGGCGGCGGCCATGCCGGCCTTCCAGACGAGGTCCGGCCAGCTTACAAGCTCCCGCACGGAAAACCTGGGGAGAGACGAGATGTCTTCAGCGGGAGCCGGTTTCTCCTCCGGCGTCTGGTACGAGGGCTCCGGCCCGGCGGCGGGCGGCGAATCGGGCGCGGCGGGGTCGGGGACCGGCAGCGTCTCCCGGATGGAGATTCGCAGCTCCTCCGCCACCCCCAGCACGGTCACCGGCGCAGTGAACAGGGTTCCGGGAATCAGCAGCCGGGCCGCCGCCAGCAGCCAGAGGGCGTACTGCACCCGGGGGCTGATCCGCCCCCGCAGGGCCCGCCGCAGAAGGATCAGCAGAATAATCAGCGCCGAGCCGGTGAGAATACTCTCCTTCATTTCCGTTCCCTCCTGGCCTTCTCCAGCACGGCGGACAGCTCCTCGATGTCCCGGTCGGTGAGGCCCCGTCCGTCCGCCAGGGTGTTCACCATCATCCCCACGCTGCCCCGGTAAACCCGGTGCAGCAGGGACTCCGTCTCCTCCAGCGCCGCCCGCTCCCGGGGGACGGCAGGGGCGTAGAGCCGGGCCCGGCCCCCCTCGGTCCGGGTAACCGCCCCTTTGGCCTCCAGCCGGCCCACCATAGTGACAATGGTGGACTTGCTCCACCCGGTGTCCGCACCCAGTACCCGCACCAGCTCCGTCAGGGTCTGGGGATGCCTGTCCCACAGCCGCTCCATGATTCGCCACTCCCCGGCGGAAAGAGATATGGACCGCTCCACGATCATCCGCTCCTCTCTGCAGTTGGTTTACATCTGTCAAACAAATCCTACCACATTAGTCTACATTTGTCAACCAATATTTTTCCGGCATGACCAAAGGCGGAGCTGTGAAAAAATGCGGCCGAGCGGAGGAAAACTTATTCAAAAAAGATGCTTCGCACCTTTTTTGGCACGCAGTAAGGCCGCCGTACCGAAAACAGTACGGCGGCCTCGCCTTAGAGCCTGTTTCATATCTCCCCGCGCACGTCTTGACGGCGGATTTTCCGCCCAGACTTCGTTAAAAACCCTT
>VSNB01000049.1 GCA_009774055.1 Clostridiales bacterium | reverse complement strand
GGCTGCCGTTGACGTCGCTGGTTAGACGCTTCGCCCAATACAAGGGAGCCGCCCGCATCAGACCAGACAGACTGCAGTGGAAGCGCAAAATAAAAATACCCCTCGTAATAATAAGGGATTCTTAAACCGCAGGTTTAAGCGCGTTTTTGGGTACTTTTGCCGCGGGGTAAAAGTACCCGAGGAGTCCGGGGGCGAGAAGCCCCCGGGTCGATTCGAGATAAATGTACCGTTCGCGCGCGGAGCGCGCGAAGATACCTACGATATATCTGCCAGATCCAGAAAGCGGTACCCCTCGTTAGCAATATGCTCCTTCCGCCCCTGGAGGTTATCCCCCTCCAGAAGATCAAACATATAGCTGGTGGCCTCCGCGTCGGTGGGCATCACCTTGATGAGCCGCCTCGTCTCCGGATTCATGGTGGTCAGCCACATCATATCCGGGTCGTTCTCGCCCAGGCCCTTGGAGCGGTCGATCTTGTATTTCTTCCCCTCCAGATTCTTGACGATTTCGCTCTTCTCCTTCTCAGAGTATGCAAACCACGTCTTGTCCCCGCAGTTGATCTCGAACAGCGGCGACTCCGCGATATACACATACCCCTCCTGAATCAGCGTGGGGCACAGCCGGTACAGCATGGTCAGAATCAGCGTCCGGATCTGGTATCCGTCCACGTCCGCGTCGGTGCAGATAACCACCTTGCTCCACCGGAGGTTATTGAGGTCAAAGGTGCTCAGATCCTTCACATGCTTGTTCTGCACCTCTACCCCGCAGCCCAGGACCTTCATCAGGTCCGTGATGATCTCGCTTTTGAAGATGCGGGCGTAGTCCGCCTTCAGACAGTTGAGGATTTTTCCCCGCACGGGCATGATGCCCTGGAACTCCGCGTCGCGGCTCAGCTTGACGCTGCCCAGGGCGGAGTCGCCCTCTACGATATAGATTTCCCGGCGGGAAACGTCCTTGGTCCGGCAGTCCACGAATTTCTGCACCCGGTTGGCAATGTCGATGGAGCCGGAGAGCTTCTTCTTCACGTTCAGCCGGGCCTTCTCCGCCTGTTCCCGGGAGCGCTTGTTGATCAGCACCTGGTCCGCGATCCGCTGGGCGTCGCCGGGATTCTCGATAAAATAAATCTCCAGCCGGCTTTTGAGGAATTCCGACATGGCGTCCTGGACGAACTTGTTGGTGATGGCCTTCTTGGTCTGGTTTTCGTAGCTGGTCTGGGTGGAAAAATTGCTGCTGACCAGTACCAGGCAGTCCTCGACGTCCGCCCAGGTGATCTTGCTCTCGCCCTTCTGGTATTTGTTGTTTTGCCGCAGCCAGGCGTCGATAGCTCCCACGAAGGCCAGCTTGGCGGCCTTCTCCGGACTGCCGCCGTGCTCCAGCCAGCTGGAGTTATGGTAGTGCTCGATCACCGCCGTCCTGTTGGAGAAGCACAGCGCGGCGCTGAGCTTTACCTTGTACTCGTCCTTGTCCGCCCGGTCCCGGCCCCGGCGCTCCGTCTCCCAGTACACCGGCTCGGTGAGGGGGCCCTCCCCCGCCAGCTCCCGGACGTAGTCGGCGATGCCGTTTTCATAGAAAAATTCCGTCGTCTCAAACTTCCCGGCGGAAATCTCCACCCGCAGCCGGAAGGTGACCCCGGCGTTGACCACCGCCTGCCGCCGCATAACGCCGGCGAAGTACTCCGGGGGGATGTTGATGTCCGTAAAGACCTCCAGGTCCGGAAGCCACCGGGTCCGGGTGCCGGACTTTTTCCGGGCCAGGGGGGTCTTTTGCAGCTCCTGACCCCTTTTCCCTACGACCTCGCCCTTGCGGAAATGGAGCTGGTATTCAAATCCGTCCCGCCAGACGGTGACATCCATGTAGTCCGACGAATACTGGGTGGCGCAGGAGCCCAGGCCGTTGAGGCCCAGGGAGAATTCGTAGTTCTCCCCCTCGTTGTTGCCGTACTTGCCCCCGGCGTAGAGCTCGCAGAACACCAGTTCCCAGTTCCAGCGCTTCTCCTTTTCGTTCCAGTCCACGGGACAGCCCCGGCCCTGGTCCTCCACCTCCACGCTGTGGTCCAGATAACGGGTGACGGTGATGAGCCTTCCGTGGCCCTCCCGGGCCTCGTCGATGGAGTTGGATAAAATTTCGAAGACGGCGTGCTCGCAGCCCTCCAGGCCGTCTGAGCCAAAGATGACCCCGGGGCGCTTGCGCACCCGGTCCGCGCCCTTCAGCGCGCTGATGGAGTCGTTGCCGTAGGTTGGTTTCTTTTCCGCTGCCATGGATTTCCTCCGATTCTCATTTGCGTCATTCAGTCAGTAAGAGCTAGTATAACAAAAATTTTCCCGCCTGGCAAGGGGGAAAAGGAACGTTTGTCCGCAATATTTGTCAATTGATTTTTCTTGACAAATGAGGGAAAAACAAGTAGGATGGATCTGCGGGCTGCGCCCGCGCGGCACACGCATTCCCCCCGCAGGGGGAGGGGTGGGCCTTTTGTTGCGTTCTCCCCTTCCGATCTTCGCCGCCCTGCGGGCGGCGAACGGGGGATTCTTCTCGAATCGGTTTCCGGGCTTCCGCGCCCGGACGACGGCCTACTTTTGCCCCGCGGCAAAAGTAGGCAAAAACGCGCTTAAACCTGCGGTTTAAGAATCCCTTATGATTACGGAGAGTATTTTATTTTGCGCTTCCGCTGTATTCCGTCCGGTCTGAACCGGACCGGCTCCCATGTATCAGGCGAAGCGTCTATTTAAGGATGTCATCGGCAGCCCCTACCGTCTTACACGGGGGAGCTCCCGAAAAGAACTCCGGGAGATTCGGCGTGTGTGACGGTAGGCACCGAAGTGGGCCTGTGGGTAGACGCAGAAGTCCGGCGCACCAGCGAAGGCATCAAAACAGAACAAGCAAGGTGCGTCGGAGTGTAAATAAATATTACTTCCGAACCGAAAGGTCGGAAGTAATATTTGCCATGTTTTGCGCTTGCCGCTGTTTACAGCGGCGAGCAAAACGGCTTGCATCAAATGTCTTATTTCCGAGCTTTAAGCGCGGAAATAATAACCCTCGTCGTGCAGGAGGATTCTCAAGGAACGCAGTTCCTTGAGGGTGCTGGGTCATGCACACTCCATTCTGCGCGGCCACTCGATGTGGCCGTTGCAGAATTGTTGCTTCTTTTCCCACAAGGGAAAAGAAGGCTCCGCCCCGGCGAGGGGCGAATCTAAATGATAGATTTATGTCGAGGCGGCCCCGCAGGGGCCGCAAAGGAGACGCCATGGAACGACTATTAGAATCCCTCCTGACGATACCCGAATCGGAGGCGTTAGCCTCCGCCGTGGAGGGCGGTGGGTGCCCCGCCGCCCTTACCGGCCTGGGCGCCGTCCACCGCGCCCAGGTCGCCGCCGCCGTGTCCCACAGGACAGGGCGGCCCTTGATCATGCTCTGCGCCGATGAGAGCGAGGCCGGCCGCCTGGCCGGCGACCTGGAGACGCTCCTGGGAGAGGCCGAAAAACCCGCCCGGGTTTTGAAGCTCTTTGCCCGGGAGCTCTTCGTCCGGGCCGGAACCGTGATCTCCCGCCAGTGGGAGCATGGGCGCATTGCAGCCCTCCATGAGCTCGTCTCCGGGAACGGAGGCGTCCTGGTGACGACCGCCGAGGCTTTGCTGCAAAAGACCAGCCCCCCGGAAAAACTCCGGGAGGCCGTCATAGCCCTGGAGGCCGGCGGACGGTATGACCTGGAGGACCTGTCCCGCAGGCTGGTGGACGCCGGCTACAGCCGGGCCGACCAGGTGGAGGGCGTGGGGCAGTTCGCCCTCCGGGGCGGCATCCTGGACGTCTACTCCCCCCTTATGGAGGAGCCGGTGCGGTGCGAGTTCTTCGACGACGAGGTGGACTCCCTGGGGGCTTTCGATATCCTGACCCAGCGGCGGACCAGGAACCTGGACCGCGCCCTGCTGCTGCCCGCCGTGGAGCTGCTGCCGGGGGTGAAGCCGGCCCCGGTCTTTGACTATTTCCCCGCCAACACCCTGCTGTGCGTCAGTGAGACGGGCCGGGTGGGAGAGCGGGTGAAGAGCGTTCTGTGGCAGGCCAGGGAGGATACCGAGTCCCTCCTGGCCGCCGAGGAGAAGGACGGGGACCTGACCGCCCTGCTCCTCAGCCAGAGCGAGTGGCTGGAGAAGCTGGGGAGCTTTGCCCTGTGCATGCTGGAGTCCCTGCCTACCTCCCGGTATCCCCTGCCTCCCAGGACTTTGCTGTCTGTCAGCGCCAAGCAGCTGAGCGCTTACGGCGGCAGTGTGGAGACTGCCGCCGCCGATATGGAGCACTACCGCGCCGCCGGGTATCGGACCCTCCTGCTCTGCGGCAATGCGCCCCGGGCAAAAAGCCTCCAGCGGATGCTCTTTGACCGGGGACTTCCTGCGGCCCTGGATCTGAAGTGCAGTGAGATGCCTGGACCGGGGGAGGTTCGGATTTCTGTGGGGGCTCTGTCCGCCGGCGCGGAGTATCCCCAGATTTCCCTGGCGGTGCTCACCGAAGGGCAGCTTACTGCCCGAACCGCCGGCAAGCCGGCCCCCAAGAAGGCAAAACGGGACAACCGGCAAAAGATTCTCAGCTACGCCGACCTCTCCGTGGGGGACCTGGTGGTTCACTCCGCCCACGGCGTGGGCCGGTTCGAGGGCATCCGCAAGATGCCCGTGGACGGCGTGGAGAAGGACTACATTAAGATCGTCTACGCCGGGGGCGACAGCCTCTATGTTCCCGCCACAGGGCTGGACCAGGTCAGCAAGTATATCGGCGGCGGCGGTCTGGGGGCCGACGGCGAGGTCCACGCCGCCAAGCTGAACAAGCTGGGCGGCGCCGACTGGCACAAGCAGAAGAGCAAGGCCAAGGCCGCCGCCAAGGACCTGGCCAAGGGCCTTATCGCCCTGTACGCCGAGCGGCAGCGCCGCCCCGGCTTCGCCTTCTCCCCCGACTCCCCCTGGCAGCTGGAGTTCGAGGAAGCCTTCGACTACGTGGAGACGGAGGACCAGCTGCGGTGCATCGCGGAGATCAAGAAGGATATGGAGAAGCCCGTGCCCATGGAGCGGCTGCTGTGCGGGGATGTGGGCTACGGCAAGACGGAGGTGGCCCTCCGGGCCGTGATGAAGTGCGTTCTGGACGGGAAGCAGGCGGCTATCCTGGCCCCCACCACCGTCCTGGCCCAGCAGCATTTCAACACCGCCTGCAACCGTTTCCGGTCCTTCCCGGTGGAGATTCGGGTGCTGAGCCGGTTCCAGACCCCGGGGCAGGTCCGGCAGATTTTGGCGGACCTGCGCTCCGGCAGGGTGGACCTCCTCATCGGTACCCACAAGCTGATTCAGAAGGACGTGGCCGCTGCCTTCAAGGACCTGGGATTGCTGGTGGTGGACGAGGAACAGCGCTTCGGCGTCAGCCACAAGGAGCGGCTCAAGGAGATGAGCCGGCAGGTGGACGTGCTCACCCTCTCCGCTACCCCCATTCCCCGGACGCTGAACATGGCCCTCTCCGGCATCCGGGACATGTCCACCCTGGAGGAGCCCCCCCAGAACCGTCAGCCGGTGCAGACCTATGTCATTGAGCACGACTGGGGCCTCATCGGCGACGCCATGCGCCGGGAGATCGACCGGGGAGGCCAGGTCTACTACCTCCACAACCGGGTGGAGTCCATCGATTCCACCGCCGCCCAGATCCGGCGGCTGGTGGGGGAGGATGTCCGGGTGGTGACGGGCCACGGGAAGATGGACGAGAAGCAGCTGTCCTCCGTCATGCAGCAGATGGTGGAGGGGGAGGCCCAGGTCCTGGTGTGCACCACCATCATCGAGACGGGCATCGACATCGCCAACGTCAACACACTGATTATCGAGGACGCGGACAAGATGGGCCTGGCCCAGCTCCACCAGATCCGGGGCCGCATCGGCCGCAGCGCCCGCCGGGCCTACGCCTACATGACCTACCGCCCCGGCAAGGTCCTCTCGGAGATCGCCAACAAGCGGCTCACCGCCATCCGGGAGTACGTGGAGTTCGGCTCCGGTTTCAAGATCGCCATGCGGGACCTGGAGATCCGGGGAGCGGGGAACCTGCTGGGCCCGGAGCAGTCGGGCTATATGATGACCGTGGGCTACGACATGTACCTCCAGCTGCTGGAGGACGCGGTGCTGGAGGAGAAGGGGGAGAAGAAAAAGCAGACGGTGGAGTGCTCCGCCGACCTGGCGGTGTCCGCCAACATCCCCAGCGGCTACGTCTCCTCCAACCAGCAGCGGATGGACCTCTACCGCCGCATCGCCGCCATCCGCAGCCAGGAGGATGCCTCCGACCTCCTCGACGAGCTTATGGACCGCTACGGCGACCCGCCCAAGCCGGTGTACGCCCTGCTGGACGTGGCTCTGCTCCGCGCCAGCGCGGCCCGGGCGGGCATCAGCGACATCTCCCAGAAGGAGCGGCAGATCCGGTTCGTGGTGGCGGACTTCGACGCGGAGTCTATCGCCTCCCTGGTCACCAGCGCCAAGTACCGCCGGCGGCTGGTGGTCAACGCCGGGGACGTGCCCGCCCTGACCCTGACCCTCCAGCCCAAGGAGCCGGTGCTGGAGACGGCCCTGGCTTTCACCGAGGACCTGCGCCTGGCCCGGGAGAGCGAAGAGACAGCGTGATCCGGAGCGGCGGGTTACGCCGCGGGGAGATCGAATACCTGGGTAAACTGCTCCTTCCGTTCCGGGGCGAGGTGGTGGCTGACCAGGATGAGGGTCAGGTCGGGGTTGGACAGCAGGCTCTTTTCCACGATGTCGGCGTTTTTCTGGTCCAGCGCGCTGGTACCCTCGTCCACCAGGAGGATGGAGCGGCTATGGATGAGGGCCCGGGCGATGGCGACCCGCTGCTTCTGCCCGCCGGAGAGATTGCCGCCCTCCTCGCCCACGACGGTGTCCAGGCCGTCGGGCATGGAGGTCAGATCGCCTGCCAGGGCGCTGTCCCGCAGGGCCTTCTCCATCTGAGCATCGGTGAAGGCTTCGCCAAGGGTGATGTTGTCCCGGATGGTGGAGTTGAAGAGGAAGACGTTCTGCTCGATGTAGCTCATCTGCTGCTGAAGCTGTTCCGGGGTGAAGTCCTTGGCGTCTTTGCCGTCAAAGCGGATGGCACCGCCGTAGTCCGGAAGCCAGCCCAGCAGGAGCTTCAGCAACGTGGACTTCCCGCAGCCGGAGGGGCCGGTGAGGGCGTATTTGCCGCCCTTTTTGAATTGGAGAGACAGGTCTTGCAGGATGGGTTTCTCACCGTATTGAAAACTGAGGTTCTCCACGGTGATGGCGTTTTTTATTTGCTCCGAACCGATGTCAGTATCAACTTGGGCATCATCGGCGTGGACGGTGATATTTTTGAAATAAGGCTTGGCTGACGCTAAAGACATACGGTGGTTGGCAATGGTGCGTAAGCCGTTGGTAATCCCAGCAGTCAGGTTGCTGGCGCTGGCCATGGCACCCAGGATGATCTTCCCTTGAAAGGCCAGCATTACCGTTACTACCTGCTGAAGGATTTGCAGGGAAACGCTGAAAAATCCAGTTAAACAAGAGATGCTGGATTGTGAGCAGCTTCGGCGGCAGTTGGGAGCTTCTATCTGGTCGCTTACGCAATCGCCCTGGTCTAAAAATCGGTTGGTTCGGCCAAAAGAGCGCAGCACATCAAAGCCAGCCAGCAGATCCTTTAGCTTGCTGACCCCCTCAGCCTCGGCGGCGGCGCAGGCTTCACCCAGCCGTTCCATGCGTCGCTGAAACAGCTTCGGCACTACCAGCATGACCGCCGCAGAGACCAAACCCGCCGCCAGCATAAGCCAGTGCAGAGAGATCAGGGCGAGAATACACCAGACCACCAGCGCCACATTGCCAACACAGCTAAAAAATGGTTCCCACGCAAGACGCTCAATCTGTTTGACATTGGTGGTCAGCCAGGAGATATACTCGCCAGTGTCTTGGCTGTGATAGGATGTATGCGTTTTGTCCAGCAGGGACAAATATAGATCATGGCGCACTTGGTTGTTCATAGTTCGGATTGTTCTTGCTTCGAAGATACTTTCAAGAGCTGCTACGCCTAAGTAGAGCCCATACCCAATGACTTCTGCCATTGTCCAGAATAAGAAACCTCGGAAATTCAAACTGATTGCCGCATTAAAAGATTGCATCATAATGAGCTGTAGAATCACATAGATGCCATTACAGATTAGGCCCATGGAACAGGTCAAAGTAATTTTTCTCCAATTTTTTCTCAAATAATAGTTCATGTCAATCCTCCTCGCAGCATGGGAGACTTCCGATATGGTGCGTCTAAGAAACTGCCCCCGTCGGTGATGAACCATCGGGCAAAATAGAGCAAAGGGATAAGCGCTTCATCCCCGCTCAGCATATAGGCGTGGAGCACCCCATCTTCTGTCTCTAAGTCGATTTGGCTGAGTACTCCCAAGTCTGCCAGCGCGTTCATCAGGGCTTCTGCTTCTACCGCATCCAGCCCCATGGCTTTTGCAACCGCTCCCGGTGTATACCGGCGGTGATCAAAATGCGGTTTCGTGTGCAGATATTCCAACAATTCCAGACAGTTAGGCATTGCCAGCGCAGCAAAGAGTTTGCGATACCTCTCGTTTTCCTCCAAAAAAGATTTCCAGCCTGTTTTGGGTTCTGGCCAGACAGATACAAAGGACATATCGTTGGCCCGGATACCCAGGATGGTTCCGTCCTCCATAGCAATTCGTGTGCGCCGAAGCCAACGAACCGGCTTGCCGTCCTCTATGGCCTCGGTTTCACAGCAGTTTTCATAGCCGCTGATATTGATTACGTCCTCCGGCTTACTGCTCATGACCGATCCGGCAGCAATCCAAACCAACCGGCACAGCCAATCCACCCGCTGGTCATGGGGGGTTCCGGCAACCCAACGATGCACCGTATCTTCCACATCCACCTGCTCCCCGCCCTCCAGACCAAAGAGGGCGTCAATAGTTACTCCCAACTGCCTGGACAGGACGGGCAGCAGCTCCACATCCGGCGCGCCGCCCTTCTCCCATTTGCCCACCGCCTGGTAGGAAACCCCGACCATCTTTCCCAGCTGCTCCTGAGTGAGGCCCCGCTCTTTTCGCAGCGCGGCGATGCGTTCGCTTAATATCCCTGGCATAAAAGCGCCGTCCTTTCGTTTGATGGTTGTATTATAGCAAAAGTTATGGTTGCATACAAGAGAGGCGTTTTTTCAGAAATGCAACCATAGGTTTCATAAGACTCCGGAAAAAGGGACCGGGGAGCATTGCTATGCAATGCTCCCCGGTCCCTTTCCGCCCCAGAAGCTTACAGGGCGAAGTTGCCGTTTACGAAGATGGGGACCTCCCGGCCGTCGTGGGTTTTGCCGGTGATGGACAGATCGGCGGTGCCCACCATGAAGTCCACGTGGGTGATGGAATCGTTGAGGCCGTGGGCCTTCAGCTCCTCCTTGCTCATATCCGCGCCGCCCTTGATGCACTCGGAATACGCCTCGCCAAAGGCCAGGTGGCAGGCGGCGTTCTCATCAAACAGGGTGTTGTAGAACAGCAGCTCCTGGTTGCGGATGGGGCTGTCGTAGGGCACCAGGGCCACCTCGCCGAAGTAGGACGCGCCCTCGTCCAGAGTAGTCTCCGCCTTCAGCTTCGCCTCGCCCACCTCGGCGTGGACCTCCACGATTTTGCCTTCCTTGATGACAAAGTGGAACTTGTCCACCAGGTCGCCGCTGAGCACCAGGGGCATGGCGGAATAGACCACGCCGTCGATGCCGTTTTTCAGGGGGGCGGTGAAGATCTCCTCGGTGGGCATGTTGGCGATGAAATGGATGCCGGCCTTGCTGGTGCCGTCTCCGCCGCCCCAGATATGGTCCTCCGGCAGGCGGATAGTCAGGTCGGTGCCCAGGCTGTTGGTGTAGTGGAGGCTCTCCAGCCGCAGGTCGTTGAGCTTGTCAATGCGGATCTGCAGGGTGTCCAGGTGCTCCTTCCACCGCTGGACGGCGGTACCGTCGCCGCTGACCCGGACGGAGGTAAAGATGGCGTCCCAGAGCTTGTTCACCGCCTCCTCCTCGCTGACGCCGGGGAAGACCTTCTTCGCCCAGCTGGGCACGGGGATGGCCCCGATGGACCAGGGGACGGCGTTGGACATCTGGAGCTGGCGGTACTCCTTCATCGCCTCGCCGCTGGAGCGGGCGGAGCGGACCAGGCGGTCCTGATCCACGCCCTTGAGGATCTCCGGATCGGACCCGGCGATGTGGAGGAAAGCCGCGCCTCCCCGGGCGTAGTCGGTGGAGAAGCGGACTCTCCACTCCGGAACGGAGTCGAACACGTCATCCGCGGCGTGGAGATACTTTTCCCGGCCCAGGAGCTCGTCGCCCCAGTTCATGATGACCTCGCGGCAGCCGGCCGCATAGGCAGCCTTGGCGCACAACCGCGCGAACCAGGCGCAGTCCACCGGGCAGCTGATCACTAAATTTTGCCCCTTCTGGATGTTTACGCCTACTTCCACCAGGAGTTTTGCGTATTCTTCGAATTTTGCCTGCATGGTTTTTCTCCTTTCTTCTATGCCGCGCGGAGCGCGGCATACGGCCTGCGGCCCTAGGGGCCGCGGCCGGGTTTTTCTTATTTCTTCACCGAAGGTGGGGTTCCTTCCGCCCCTGCGGGGCGTTCTTTTCGCTTGTGCGAAAAGAACCAAAAGCACCCTCAAGGAACTACGTTCCTTGAGAATCCTCCTGAATGACGGGAGTTATTTTTTTCGCTCCGATGTACCCTGGCGGTCCTGTTTGAATGCCTTCGCTGGTGCGCCGGACTTCTGCGTCTAACCACGGGTTCTGCCGGCAGTCTCCGACTGCTGCGCCGGGGGCGCGGCGGGCTTCCTTCATTATAGATGCGTTGCCTCGATTTGTCAATTTTTTATCGATTTACCTCCGGATTGTTCGTCCGGCCCAATAAATAATCAACAGAACAACCCAGATAATCCGCTACCTTGACAAGGTTTTCCGCATAAATTTTAGAGGATGGATTGGTTTTCCACACGCTGAACAGGCTTTCCGTCATACCGGTTTCCTTCGCCAGCCGGTATGGTGTAATCCCTTTGCTCTGCATAATTTGCAATATTCTTTCTGAATACTCCATATTAGCCTGCCTTTCGTGCTGCATTAAATTTCTGTAGTAACCGCTATTGGCTACGTTAGAAGTCTAATGTATAATCAAAGCAGATTTAAGCGGAGGTGTCAAGAATGCATGACCCATTGAAGGAAATTTATGAGTGCGTATATGAGGCGAAAGCGACGGGGCATCCCATGACGGAGGAAGAGGGGGCGGTGTGGGAATTTGTGCGGAGCGTGTTAGGGAATGAAGTGGTCGACAAGCTGATAGGCCGTTCATTGTCGGAGGAGCAGTACGACTGTTTCCGCGCGGGCTTCCGCCTGGGCGCCCGACTGATGCTGGATCTCCGATAGAAGGCCCCCTAGCAGACGCTATCCCTTTAACAGGCCGGCAGGCGGAGTAGGTCAATTGCCAAGCCACTAGATGAGATACCCGTAGGATCAGACATTCGGAGGCTTCGCTTATCCCAATCAGCGCCGCACAGCCTTTTAACCCCCGTATAGGGCAAAGGCGCGTACGCGCCTGCCCGTCACGATTGTGCAATGACCCCATCGAGGGGTCATGCACAATCAGATGATACGCGGCCACTCGATGTGGCCGTGTATCATCCAGGGATTCTTAAACCGTAGGTTTAAGCGCGTTTTTGCCTACTAAGATTGTTCACGGCCACGTCGAGTGGCCGCGAACAATCAATTACTCATGACCGCTCGATGCGGTCATGAATAATCGTTGCCGCGCGGCAAAAGTAGGCCGCCGTCCGGGCGCGGGAGCCCGGAGCTTCCGGAAAGAAGAGAAGCGGCCGCGGCCCGCAGGGCCGCAGATGAAATCCCGTTCGCCGCCGGAGGCGGCGAAGAGAAAACTACCGTTTTTTCCACAGGCTGGGAAACAGCAGCAGCAGCAGCGGCATAATCTCCAACCTCCCCAGAAGCATATTCGCGGAAAGAAAAATCTTACTCCCATTGGAAAGAAAAGAAAAATTACATGTTGGGCCGAGGACGTCAAAGGCGGGCCCCACGTTGCTGATGCAGGTCAGCGAAGCAGTAAACGCGGCGGTGAACCCCACGTCATCCCAGGCCACCACCAGCGTCCCCAGAAGCAGCAGTAAAATATAGGCGAAAAAAAACAGAGAAATACCGGAGAGGATGGGCTCATCCACCCGCTCGCCGTCGCTCTTGAGGGTGGTTACCACCCGGGGGTGGAGAATCCGCTGTACCTCCCGGCGGAGGTTTTTAAAGAGAAGCACCACCCGGATCTGCTTGATGCCGCCGGCGGTGGACCCGGCGCAGGCCCCAGCGAACATGACGAGAACCAGAACGACCTGGGAAAAGGTGGGCCAGAGCACGTAGTCGTAGGTCATGTATCCCGTGGTGGTCATGAGGGTCACCACCTGGAAGACGCTGTCCGTCACCGTCCGGACGTCGAACGCCCAGCCGGCATGGAGAACCAGATTCATTACGATCAGAGCCGCCGCGCCGCCGGCCATGAGGGTGTAGGACCGCAGCTCCTCGCTCTCGAGCACCGCCCGGAAATTCCGCAGCAGGGCGAAATACAGCAGGGCGAAGTTGATGCCGGAGAGGAACATGAAAACGATGATGATCCATTCGATCCACAGACTGCCGTAGGCCGCCACGCTGGCGTCCTTCACCGAGAAACCGCCGGTGGAAATGGTGGTAAAGGCGTGGATCACCGAATCATACCAGGGCATCCCCGCCAGGCGCAGGCAGATCGCCTCCGCCGCCGTCAGGCCGATATAAATGCTGTAGAGGATTTTCGCCGTATCGTTGACCCGGGGGGTCAGCTTGCTCTTAATGGGCCCCGGGGACTCCGCTCGCATAAGGTACACGCTGCCCTCCCCCAGCTTGGGCACCAGGGCCAGGGCCAGCACCAGGACCCCCATGCCCCCCATCCACTGGGTCTGGGCCCGCCAGAAGAGGATGCCCATGGGCTGGCCCTCAATGAAGGTGAACACCGTGGCTCCGGTGGTGGTGAAGCCCGACACGGTTTCAAAAACCGCGTCCACGTAGTTGGGAAGAATCCCCGCGAACACGTAGGGCAGAGCCCCGAAGAGGGACAGCACGATCCAGCACAGGGCCACGGCGGCAAAGCCGTCCCGGGCCTGCATTTTGCTGCCCCTGCCGGGCAGGAGGCTCAGCAGCTGCCCGGCGGCCAGGGTGATGAGTGCGGCGTAGAGGAACGCAAAGCCGTCCCCGCCGCCGGTGGCGAAGCCGATGACCATGGCCGGCAGCATCAGCGCCGCCTCCACCCGGAGAATCAGTCCCAGAATGTGAAATACCAGTTTATAATTCATTTCGACAGTTGAAGCCTTCTTTCGTTGCCGCTTGTTTGACGCGCGCCGTCTGTGAATACAGGTTCTTACTCCAGGAGGATTTCGTCCAGCTCCTGGAGGAAGATGCTCTTAGCCATGATGATGACCTTGTCCCCGGCCCGGATGGCGGTGGAGCCGTCGGGAATGATGGTCTTGCCCTCCCGGGCGATGGCGGCCACCAGGATGCCGGGCTTGAGGCGGCGGCCCAGGTCCTTGAGGGGCGTGTCCAGGAATTTGGCGGTGGCGGTAGCGGTAAATTCCACGGCCTCCACCGCGCCGCCCAGGGGCTTGTACACGTTTTCCACCGCGCTGCCCTCGCTGCGGGCCATGGCCCGGACGTAGGCGGAGATCTGGTTGGCGGTGATGTCCTTGGGGCTGATGATGCTGTCCACGCCGGACTCCCGCATCATGTCGATATAGTTGGGGCGGCTCATCTTGGCGATGACCTTCTGCACGCCCCGGCGCTGGGCGGTCATGGCCATGAGCAGGTTCTCCTCGTCCCGGTTGGTCAGGGCGATAAAGGCGTCGGTATCCAGCAGGCCCTCGCCCTCAATGACGGCGCTGTCGGTGCCGTCCCCCTGGATGATGAGGCTGTCGGGCAGCTTGTCCGCCAGGGCCAGGCATTTCTCCGGGCTCTGCTCCACGATGCGGACCTTCATGCCCACCTTTTCTACCGCCCAGGTGAGGTAGGTAGCGATCTTGCTGCCACCCAGTACCGTGATCTGCCGGATGCGGTTGCCATCCCGGCCGATGGTATGGAAGAACTTGACGATCTCCTTCTGGGAGCCCACCATATACGCCTTGTCGCCCACCTGGGGCACGAAGCGGCCGTTGGGCACGATGGCCTCCCCGTTGCGCACGGCGGTGCACATGAGCACTCCGTTGGGGTGCTTCTGGTTGTATTCAAAGAGACTGATTCCTGCGATGCCGTCGCTTTCCAGAATGGGGAAGCCGATCATCTCCACCAGCCCCCGGGCGAAGCTCTCCACGCTGAAGGCGGAGGGCACCCGCAGCAGCCGGGAGATTTCCTGGGCGGCGGCGTACTCGGGGTTGATAATCATGTTCAGGCCGATCTCACGCTTGAGGAGGTTGGCCTCCCGGTAGTACTCCGGGGAGCGGATGCGGGCCACGGTGTGCCGGGCCCCCAGCTTCTTGGCGATGAGGCAGCAGACGATGTTCAGCTCGTCGGACCCCGTCACCGCCACCACCAGCTCCGTATCCTTCACCCCGGCCTCCCGGAGGGTCTGGATGGAGGCGCCGCTGCCCTCCACGCACATCAGGTCCAAGGAGCTGTCGGCCACCTGCATGGCCTCAGCCCGGTGGTCCAGGAGCACCAGCTCATGGTTTTCACCGCTTAGCTGCCGGGCCAGGGTGAAGCCCACCTTGCCGCAGCCGATAATCATGATTTTCATATTGCGTTCTCTTCGGCGGAGGATGCGCTTTTGGCAAAGCGCCCGCCGCCGGTACTGTCCTTTCTGTCCATAGCTTTCGGCGTTCTCCGTCCCCGGAGGGAGTTGAGCACGCCGTTGATCTCCGCGCCCATGATCAGCATCAGGGCCGTCAGGTTCAGCCACATCATCAGCACGATCACCGTACCCAGGGCTCCATAGATCACGGTATAGTTGGCGAAATTCTCCACATAGAAGGCAAAGGCTGCCGATACCACCATCCAGCCCACCAGGGCGGCCAGCGCCCCGGGCACCACGTTCCTGGCGGCCTGGCGGCTGTCCTGGGCGGCGGCGTAGAGCAGGCCCACCGCACCGAACATGACGCCGCCCAGCACCAGGAAGCGCAGGTCGGTCCACAGCTCGATAAACGCCTCCGGCACCACCACGAACCGCCCCGCAAATTCCAGGGCCTGCCGGCCCACGGTGACCAGGGCCAGGGTCAAGGCGATGGTCACCAGCAGGAACACGGTGTACAAAAGCACCTTCATCATATACAGGACCTGATTTTTAGGCCGGGGCAGGTGGTAGGCCCGCCGCACGGCGATCATCAGGCAGTCCGCCGCCCGCATGGGGAAATAGACGGTAAAGACCAGGCCGAACCACAGCATGGTCCGGCTGGAGGTCTGGCTGACATAGCTGAGGTAGCTCTCCACCACGTCCACCACGCCGGAGGGCAGCAGGGCGTCCAGGGAGTTGGTAATTCCGGAGATGTCCAGCTCCAGCAGGCCCAGCAGGCTGCTGAGGAAGATCAGCAGGGGGAAGATCATGAAGAGCAGGTAGTAGGCCAGGGCGGCGGCCTCCTGGGCCACCCCGTGGAGGAAGTATCTTTCAATTGTTTTGGTCAGGAATTTTCCCGGGAGGGTTTTTGCGATTGATTTGATCCATTTGGGCAAGGGGCGGCCTCCTTTCGCCAGAGGTGATTTTCGCGCGCTCCGCGCGCGAACGGAAATTTCATCTGCGGCCCTGCGGGCCGCTCCGCTTTTTTATCCTATTTCTTTATTTATCTCATCTTCGCCGCCTCCGGCGGCGAACGGGAGTGATTTCTCGAATCGGCCCGGGGGCTGCGCGCCCCCGGACCCTGC
>VSNB01000048.1 GCA_009774055.1 Clostridiales bacterium | reverse complement strand
TGGTAGCAGGGGGCCAGCTTATGTCGACTGTTTTGATTATTTTTCACCGGATTGCAGTTGGTAGCGGTGCCGGAAGGCTTGGTAGCCGCCTGGTAGCGTGTTCATGAAAAGTTTACATTTGGGTTGCAGGGAGTGGGAATTTTAGTGGGAAACGGGAGGATTCTTCTGTGTTGGAGGCACAAATCTATCCTTTAACAAAGAGGATTACATAATGCCATTTTACAAGAAATAATGCAGAAATAAAAAGCTCTCCGCAGACGCTTTGCATCTGCGGAGAGCTCTGTCAGACAGCCAGCTCGAATCCGTACCAGGTATATTCCCTTTCGTGAATAATTGCCCAGGTATATCGGAATGCCTCGCATTCCGCCCATGTCAGATAGCGGAAATAAAATTCCACATCCAAATGGCAGGGGATAATGTCCAGAATAATATCCCTAATCTGCTCAAATCCCTCCGGAATTCCTGCCACATCCGGAAAAATTACCCGAATATAGCCGAACTGATCCTTTTCCTGTGCCAGCGCCTTGATGCCGCAGCCGGAGATCGTATTGTTAATATCGGATAATGTAAAGCAATCACCTCCGATTCGCAGCAGCGCGGCAATCGCCTGCCGCCGTAAAGCGACGCTGTAATGAACCGGCGTACGAGCAAACAGAGCCTCCCTCCGGTCCAGCCCCTCGCTTTCGGCGGTGGCAAGCGCGCTTTCCCGCTCTGCGTAGTCCAGCCGTCCGCTCAGTTTGTCAAGCCCCGTGCCCAGGGCATCCAGCTCACTGCCGCTGAGGCTCCCTGGCGCAAGGTCGTATATGCCCAACGGCTGCAGAAGATTTCTCAAATGTTCCCCATAACCCATATCAAGCTCTCCATGGCGTGATCTGTACGCTGCCCAGGCATGGCAGCACCGTAGGGCTGGCAGCCAAATCGGCGGCAGGCGCAGCGATGCTGTAGTTCGCCACGCTGTCCAGACCATAGATCAAGTTGCCTAGAAACGCCAAAGTGACGCCCTTCCCCAGCATTGCGCCAGTAAACGCCTCCCGTAGCGCCGCGTCCACATCCGCCCGGGCTTCCTCGAAGGTAAACCCGGCGGCGGGTTGAACGGATACGGAAATATTGACCGTGTAGGGTGTGGGCGCCAAAACCCGCAGATCTACCGAAATCTCCCGTTTTTCCTGCAAATATGCATTTACCTCCACCAACAGCGTCTCATCAGGAATTCCCCCATCCGTAGCGATATACAGGTCCACGGACCCCACGCCTCTGGGCCGCCCTACGGCGACAGCCGCCGCCACGCCAGTGCGGGACAGCGCCGTCTGTTCATAGTAAGCGGCGTTAGCCCCGTTTGGCAGACGGAGATAGCTGTCCAGCAGACGGCGGCGCAGGTCATCGTCGCTTTCAGCGTCATCTCCGCCGCTGAAAGCCTGCGGATTAGTGCACGCCTTGATGCCCACCGGCATAGCCGCCATAATGGTGATCGTGTTGGCTGCCACATTCCCGGCCCTTCCCGGCTCCAGCGCCACGGCGGGCGCATCCGCATACAGCTGACCCGCGCGCAGAGTAACGTTATCTGTTGTGGCGTATCGGATGCCGGTTTCTGTCATGCAGACCGTACCAGACTTCACCGTCAGATCACCGCTGACAGGGACGGACAGGCCGAAGCGAAGCGTTCCCTCCGCGCAGGTGGCAACGCTTCGGCTGAGTCCTCTCAGTTGGGCGTGCCGCTCCAGGTAGTCCCCCTTTGCGGTCTGGGGAAAGCTCTGGTCCAGCAGCCATTGTGCCTGTAAATACATGCCCTGGATCTGCGCCGCCGCCGCATACAGCCTGGCTGCCAGGTCGCACGAGGCGCTGGGCAAATATCCGCTGGCCTCGCCGAAGGCGGACAGCATTTCTCCATAGATGGCGTCAATCGTTTTCTCCATATACTACCCTCCGCACTTATACCGTCACGGAGACAGACAACTCTGTCCCCTGATATTCCAGCGATGTTTCCACGCGGACACGCCCCTGCCCCTCCGGTGTGAGCTTTACATCCGTAATGGAAACAGCTTCCTCCGACAGCGCTTCCGCCACATACTGCCGCGCGGCGGACGGCCTCTGGGCGGCGGGCTCTCTGGCCAGCAGGTACAGGCGGCTTCCCAGATTGGGCAGAAATGGCAGTCCGCCCCGATGCGCTGTCAGCCGAAACAGTACCCGCTCCAGCAGAGCCTCCACCCCCCGGCAGCGGACAACGCCGCCCAGGCCGTCTGCAATATAGTCGCCGTTTCGTATTTTTGCTTCCATACAAGTACTCCTTTGCTTTTAACCGCAATAGCAGGGCCGGTAAGGTTCTCCGTTGACAATCAGCTTGCCGTTGATGCTGAGCGTTCCGTTGATCGTCACCGGCCCGTTCAGCTCCACCCTGCCCGTCAATGTCAGATTTCCCGCCATCTCCCAGTCTCCTTCCGTGAAAGCATTTCCTCTGATCACGATACTGCCGTCCTTGCGCAGATAAATAGATGCCTTGCCGCAGGAGTAGAGAAACAGCTCTCCCGCCGCCATATCCTTCGGCCCTGACTGGGCGGTGCTTGCCGCCACGATGCACTGCTCCTGGCCTCCCGTACCGCCCTTGACCACCAGTACGGTATCTCCCGCCTTGGGCTGCCAGACCATTCCGCCGGGGGCAAATATTTCCAAATCCCGCTGCTCGCCCCGGGTCATCACTGAGGCGCTGCCGCCGCCGATGGTGGTAACGCCCATATCGGCGGCGGCGCTCTCCCGCTCCGCCCGCTGGCGGAGGGAGAGTGTCCTGGATAGCCACATTGCGCTCACCTCCTGCTGACTGTCAGTTCCGTCCGCTCACCATCGCCGTCCATCCGGCTGCGGGAGCGGACCACTTCATAGGTTCCGGTCAGATGCAGCCTGTCCAGCGATAGTTCCACCCGGTCTCCCGGCATGGCGGCAAAGGGAAGGGGAAGCTCCAGGTCAATCTCCAACTGCTCCAATGCGGATTGTTCGATCTGATACTCTCCGGTATACCGCCTGTCCTCGGCGGTGCTTCTGGGCATATACAGTACATGCCGCCTCTGGCCGCCGGTCCGCGTGAATTCCCGGTTTACCACCGGATGACGGACGCCTTGGACCTTGTCCTGGATCAGCACCTGGGAAATCACGCCGTAGCGGGATTCCCTCTTCCGCAGGGACAGCAGCGGCGAATCATCGCATATCCGCAGCATCTTTCCGCTGCCCCACAGCGGCCCGGCTACCAGCACGCCCTCCGAGGTGAAATAGGGATCATATCCGCCATACCGGTGGGTAAAACTATGCAGGGCCTTCCATTGGCTGGAGCCAGAGGCCACAGCGTACCCGCCCCCGGAAACATCCTGCCGCACATCCACGGTAATGCCGTAAGGCAATACGTGGTTTCCCAGGATTTCAGAGAGCAGGGCCCGTCCATAGGTCAGCGCCTCCGACTCGTTGTCCAGCAGCAGCGCCGCCATCCCCCGCCCCTCAATGGAGGCCAGCAGTCCCTGCCGGGACAGGGATATTTCGTAGGTGTCCACCACGCCCCGCAGCATGATCCCGCCGTCCCGATAGGCGGTAAAACGGGTCGCTTTGGGCAGAACCTCCGCCATCCCGGGGTCATATAGACAGACCGCCGTCATGCTGTCGCAGGGAACGCCGCCGGTGTACTCCAGATCCCACCGCACCAGAACCGGCAGCGTATATTCCGCCCCGTCCCAAGTTTCCAGCCGGATGCTCAGCATGGGACCACCACCTTGTCTCCCACCCGGATCAGGTTGGGGTTCTTAATGCCCGGATTGGCCCGCAGCAGTTCCTCCATCGCCACATCGTACCGTTTGGCGATTCCCCACAGCGTGTCCCCGCCGGCCACCGTACAGCTTTGCTCCCGGCCCGTGGCAAAGGCATGGCGGGAATCCTCCCCAGTCTTTTCCGCCGCCGACAGCTCCTCTCGGTACCCGTCGTACCGTTCCCGAAACTCAAAACTGTAGCGCACATAATCCGGCAGAGGCTCCTGTTCCAGCTTCAAGCCGGTGAAGTAGGCGTTGGCGATCTGCCACAGGGGATGAATCAACAATCCCGGTCCCCCGTCATAGAACACCGTAGCCAGCCGCTTGAATTCGTCATACGCCCCTTTTCCGGCGAATTCCCCCTGTCCCCGCATGATCCGGCACCCCATACCCAGGTCCTGCATATAGTGCCGGCCGAAGGGGACCTTGTGCACCGCAACCTGCCGTTCGTAGGCGATGGAGTAGGTGGCTGGATTGTGGGGCCAGATATAGTCCTTGTAGCGCATCGGCGTCAGAAGCATGCTCTATCACCTCCGTTAATACAAAGGGAACCCATTGTCGTACCGCCTCCCGTCCCGCTGAAAGGCCAGGGACACCGCTTCCGCCGTTAGCGGCGCGGGCCCCGGCGTCACCAGCTCCTCGGTTACACCGGTCCACCGGCTGGCAGGCGGCTCCGCGTGCGTTGTGACTACCACCCCAGCCCCCAGCGGCGTCTCCATCCCCTCCGACGCGTCTGCCTGGACGGCAGGGGGGAGAGGAGGCGATGCCTCCCCATCCCATGCCGTTTCCTCCGCTGGTTCCGGAAGTTGACTGTCGGGCTTTCCGCCTGCCGACGGCGCATCCGGCACATGGGATTCCGCCTCCTGTCTGACCGCCGGGATGTCCGCCTTATCTGTTCCCTGCACATCGTTTCCTCTTTGCGGAACACTTTCCTGATGAATCTCTTCCGCTGCAGGGAGGGAGGCCGACTGCCATCCAGAAGCGGGTTCTTCCGTAATCTCCCGCCCCGCGCTCTCCGCATCCTGGAGCTGTGTACGGACCTCACGCTGTGCGGATGCCGCTTCCGCCAACTCCTTCGCTGAACGCCGCTTCGCAGCAGCCTCCGCTTTTTCACGCAGGGCCTGGAACCGCTCCGGCTCAAAAAAACCGCTCTCCGCCGTTTCCTCCGTCATCCCGGCCGACGTTTTTAATCCGTTGACCGCCGCCGTCAGCCTTCGAAACTGCTCCACCAGCGCAGACAGCTTGTCCAGCGCATCGGAGGGAAGCTGCAGATTGACCTGGATCAGCTCCCGCTCGTCCATCAGGCGCCCACCTCAATGCGGCTGGCGGCCACGACCGTCACCTTTTCCGCTACCATGGATCCGACCTTGCCCTCCTCTTGGATAGCGCTCCACTGACAGCCGCTGTAAATGACCTTCCGATCCGGCTTGCAGATCACAAGCGAGAAATCCGCCAGAGCGAAAAAGTCGATGCCATCGCTGATGGCGTCGTCCGTGGCATAAAGCCTGGTCAGCTCCAGCACATATTTGTTCTGTCCGTTGATGGTGGCCACCGGCTCGCTCTCGCCGAAGGCTTCCACCACCTGGCTGGTTTTGGTCGCCTTGGCGGTGTAGCTCTGTACCACCGCCACCTTTCTCCCGTCCAGCTCCAGATAAATGTCACAGCTGGTAGGGAACCCCGTCGCTTCCATCATGTCCCGTCCTCCTTAAATCGTGATATGCGCGGTGAGGTAGATCTGGTTGAGCCCATGGGCCACGGCGAAGCTGAATTCCACCAGACACACCGTGGGGTCGTCCTCGTAAACCGACACCGTCACATCGCTGTAGCTGTCGATAATTTCCGCCCGCAGCTTATTTTCCAGCTCTACAATGGTCTGGGAGCGGATAGCACCTCTGGTCTGCGCCGTGTTTTTCGTCTGGCAGAACCGACTGCGCAGGCTCTGCCGGATGGTCGGGATAACATCGTCCACGATCAGAATGGTAGTCAGCTCCCGCCAGGTCGTATCGTCCGCGCCGCCGGTGGACGTGCGGGTCGTAATACCCCGGACAGGGGAGACAATGCCGCCCACCGCCTCCAGCGGCGTCACGCCGCCCCGCACCAGCAGGTCGATCTCATTGTCTCCGTACGCCGCGCTGACGCCGCCCAACCCGGGCAGCGGCATCCCGTTCAGGGGAATGGCGGGATCTCTGGTGACGGCTGCCGCCGCCGCCACCGCCGCTGCAGCAAAGATGCCGGGAAGAACCTTCCCGGAGCTGTCCAGCCCATCCGGACCGACCAGCACCATCCGCTCACTGTTCAGCGCCTTCGCCCGCTCCACCAGCTCCGCAGTAGACGCGCCGCTCATGCCCACCACGGCAATCCTCTCCCGCCGCGCAGCGGACGCGCTCTCCAGACTGGCCCGCAGCGCCTGCTGAACCGTCAGCTCGCCGCTGTCGCAGACAACGACCTGCACGTCCTCCGCCGCCTGCAGGGCGGCAAAGGCGGCGGTATAGTCTTCGCCCTCCACCCTGACAGCAGCCACTGTGGACGCGCCGCCCAGAAACAGCAGCCGCAGGATAGTGGACATGCCCGGCGTCCCGGCATCGTCCTCGCCGAACGCGCTCAGCCCCATTTCATAGCTGGTCAACCGTACCACTTGGCCGGCCGTGCCGCTGACGCTTTTTGCCGCCACGCCGACGGTACGGACAGCCCGTCCGCCCCGTACGGCGGTGGAGGCGTCGTAGGAGGAGTAAACCCCCGGACGCTCATGGATCACATTCGTCATTTGGTTACCATACCTTTCAAAATAAAATCAGACAGCAGCAGTCCATCCTCCGATGCTGTCGCGACAAAATACGCGCTGCAGACCAAACTGCCCCGCCGCAGGAACATGGCGGTGTCCTTGTCCCATGCCGCCTCCTCCCATTTCAGCTCCATTGGCTTCAGTCCGGAGGGCAGTCCCTCCAGTATAATTTGATGCAGCGCCTCCAGTACGCTGTCACATCCTGCCGTCCCATCCCTGGGCGGGCAGTAGATGTCCAGCGACATCGTCAGCTCCAGACGCATCCCATAGACCTCCTGGCTGGCCTGGGTGTCCGGATCGGTCCGCTGTCCCAGATAACTGCTCAGCGCGCCGCCCCGGCTCTCGCCGGTCCGCAGTCCCACCGCCACCACCGGCTCCGCGTAGGCTTTCGCCCACCCGGGCGCATAGGCGATCCGCGCACGGATTCCGGCCTTCTCCAGCGCGCCGGCCACAGCGTTTTTCACCTGCTCCAGCCCGTTCACACCGCCGCCTCCTTCTCCTGACGCAGCACAGCCCGGCAGTACAGCGCCTCCTCTCGAAAGCGAACCGTCATCGCTTCCTGCACAATCAGCCTCATACCCCCGCAGCGCATCCGGTCCCCCACGTCCAGCTTCAATCCGGCGGGTCCGATATACAGCCACCGCTGCTCATTGACCGCGCCCAGCGGCGTCACCGCCGCCGGCGGGTCCGTCCGTTCCTTCAGCAGCGGCTGCAAAAACCCCCGAACCGCCGCCTCCTCTCCGCTTTCCCGGCGAACCACGGAAATTTCCTGCCCATGCAGGCGCATGATCTCCTCCAATTTTGCTCTCATCCCCGCACCCCCAGAAACGCGAATTGATCATCGCCGCAGAACCCCGCCATCATAGCGGCGGCCTGCCTGCGCATGGCGGCGGCCGCCTCGCAGCCCTGGCTGCCGCCGCCGGTCCGCACACTCACGTCGCCCACCGAGAACTGCTCCACGTCCCCGCCGCTCCGGCAGGCCAGCAGCCCCCCCGCCGCCAGCAGAGCCGCCGCGCAGGGAAAGGAGTCCCTGCAGTCCTCCGGCTTCACACCGTCCCTCAGCCGCCGTGTCAGATCCGCCGCTGCCGCCGTGCACATCGCCTCCAGCAGCGGCTTCTCCTCCTCCGCAGGCCGCGCGATCAATGCCGCCAGCCCTAAAATCTGTTCCACCATATTCCTGCCCTCCCGACCGGAGCGGCCTTAAATGGTCAGAATCTTCCCGGCGTCGGTGTACAGCTTGGCGAAGCCGGAAATGCTGGTGATGGCGGCCCGCTCCACCTGCCGGTCGATGAGCTTGTCGTACTCCACCATCACGTCTCCCGCGCTGACCATTTCCAGCGCATAGTTGCGGTCCAACCCGATCAGCTTGCCGCTGGGCATAGCGCTGGTCCGCAGAAGCGTAGCGCCCAAGGGAGAGGTCAGCGTGCCGGTGCCCTGGAAGTTGAGTCCCGTCAGAGGATTCTGGAACTCGCTCATTTTCAACATGTCCAGCATCACCGCGTTTGGCACCAGGATGGTGTTCATGGTATAGG
This sequence comes from Clostridiales bacterium, assembly GCA_009774055.1. Classification (GTDB taxonomy): domain Bacteria; phylum Bacillota; class Clostridia; order Oscillospirales; family Oscillospiraceae; genus Pelethomonas. The sequence goes on along the minus strand of VSNB01000048.1, from coordinate 8,045 downwards.
GATCAAACTGCCCCCAGAAATCCAGCAGGGCCTCGTAGGTCAGCGTCCCCTTGGTCCCACCGATGGGACTGGTACCCACCGTAAACGCTTCGGCGGGGTTGTCGTTGCCGTCCCCCTGGGTAATGACCTTGATGGCGTCCTCCAGGTGCATCCTGGCGATATGGCTGCCGATCTGCCGCAGGGTGATGGAGAACAGGTCCAGCCGCTGGAACCGGATGGCCTCATAGGAGGCCACCAGCATCCGCCCCCGCTTGTGGAGCTTTACCAGATTGCTCTGGGTCCGCACGGTGGTCTGTGGCAGCTGCGCGCCCTCCTCCACCCGCTTCAGGCTCTTCTCCTCCTCGCTGGGCACCGAGGAGATAGACCGGTAGTCCATCCCGTCAAACTGGGTGGTGGTGGCGGTAATGGAGGGCAGCACATTGTCCTCCTCCATACCCTGCCGCACGATCCGTGATACGAACTCCGGGAACAGCACCGCCGACTCTGTGGTCCGGAAAAACTTCTCCACCACATCGGACCGGCTGCCCTTCACATGGATATCGAACCGCTTCAGCTGCCGCTGGAAGGCGTCCAGCCCCTCCAGGGGCGTGCCCCGATAATTCTCGCTGGGGTCCGCCGCCTCCAGCACCTGGGTAAAGGACCTCCCAGCCTCGCCGTACATACCCTTTTCCAGTCTCAGATTGTCATACGCATACGCCATATTGCCTATTCCTCCTTTAAAGCATCATCGTCACGGTTTTCACCGCAGCGTCCACATCCGCCACCAGGCAGTTCACGCCGCCCTCAGCCGCCTTCACGCCGCCCTTGCCGTCGGCCGCTAGCGTTCTCCAGCCCATGCCGGGAGCCGTCCCGGAGTACCCCACGGTCACGAATCCCCTTACCTGTACCGTACAGGCGTCGTCCTTGCAGCAGATCGCCACGCCGCAGAACCCATCATCCGCCGCACACGCGCCTACCGTACCGTTTTCGGTCACCTTGACCACCTCTCCCTCCGTCAGCTTTCCGCCCAGGAAGGTGGCGCAGACCTGACCCACGCCTTCAAAAGAAACGCTCATTCTCAAAATCCTCCTTTTCTCAAATCAGGAACGCCTTATCCTCGTCTCCACAGGACGCCGCCCCCTTGGGCCGCAGCTGGGGAACGGGAGGATATATCTCGTCCATCCGCTTCCGGTATACCCTGGTCATTTCCAGCAGCTCGTCCTCCTCCATTTTTTCCGCCGCCCTGGAAAAGACCTTCAGATCCAGCGTCTCGTCCGTCAGCCCCGCCAGCCGCACCAGCTCTCTGCGCAGTCCCTCCATATAGGACCGCCCCAGCTGCGCCTCCTTCTCCAGCGCCTCCAGCTGCTTCAGACATCCTGGATAAGCCGCCAGCGCCCGCTTCAGATCCACGCCAGCCTCATAAATGAAGCTTTTCATGACCCCTGCCTTCCTCTGGGCGGGCACCGCCACAAAGCTCCACTCATATGCGTCCGTCGGCGCCTTCAAGGTAAAGTAGCACAGCTTCCCGCCATACGACTTTCCTCCTTGATGCTCGCAGTGGTCCTTGCCGCAGATGGAGCAGCTCCGGCCCGTCACGCTGCACCCGATGCTGACCTCCTTCTTGATTCCGGCCTCGATCTCCTCGATCAGGGGTGCGTTCTTCTCATTGCGCAGCATATAGGCGTATCCCTTCAGGAACAGCCCTCCGTCTCCTGCGCCGGTGACGCCGCCCTCCCGGCAGACCTCCGTCTTGTACAGCCGGGCGGTCTGTCCCTCTGCGGACCAGTTGTGGTCAAAGATGCCGCTTTTTCCCACAAACAGTCCACTCAGGATATCCAGTGCCTCCTCGTCGAACCGCTCCCAGTCCCGGTCGATCTCGTTGTCGCACAGCCGCAGGGCGAAGGTATACACCTGCTCCGGCGTCAGCTCCGCCCGGCTCAGCCGGTTGATGAGGATCATGTCCTCCCGCCCCACGCTGTGCCGGATGACACCTCCCGGCTCTTTTCTTACTTCCATACCGCTCCTTTCTCCTCTCTTCCGCCATCAGAGCCCTCGGCCTTTCCGGCTCCGGCCTCCCGCTCCATCCTGTCGTTTTCCAGCGCCAGCTTCCTGGTCTGCTCCCGGTACCAGTCCGCCTTTGCCTCCTCCAGCAGATCCTGCAGATTGATGTCATCCCATACCACCCGGAAGCCGCACCCATACCCGTGCATCCGCAGCCACACCTGGCAGATCCGCTCCACCGCTGGCGTCAGGGACCGCCGGATGGCGGTCATTTCCGTTGTCAGCAGGTCGGCCTGCTGGGCGCTCATTCGCTCGGTGCTGGACCAGGTGAGCCCCAGCATAAACGGCGGGATGCCCGTCTTGCTTACCAGCTGCTCCAGAATCTGCCGGATGGGCACGGAGCTGTCCAGGATCTGGTTGTCCGCGCCGATCACCTTGATGTCCACGTCGCCCACCGCCACGAAATCCCTGACGCTGCCGTTCCGGGTGCTCTCCATGGCCCGGCTCCACTCGCTGGCCAGCTGCCGGCTGCGCTCCTGGGCCATGCCCCGCTCCCACTCGCCGTCTCCCGGCTTGTAGACCACGGCGAACCGCACGTTGCCCATTCGCTCCCAGTTCACGCCGATGGCGTAATAAATTTTCCCCAGCAGCTCCGTCAGGAAGGGCATGGACCGCAGCAGTGACACCCCGTAGGGCGTGTGGGCTTCCGGCTGGAAGGGGGTGAACAGGAGGAACTGCTGCCGGGGCAGCGGCTTGATCTGTCCATACTCGTCCTGTCCGCACAGTTTGAAGTTTAGCGGTCCGCCGTCCTCCTGGATATGGACGTCCTCCACCCGTCCGCACAGCACGGCGGCCACGTCTCTTTGGTCCGCTGCCGGCACAATTTCCCCCACCGCCTGTCCGAGCACCAGCAGGGAGTCCATGTACTGGTCCAGAAAGGCGTTGATGCCCCGCTGTCCCCGTCCCACGTCCACCTGCTCCAGGAAGCGCTTCAATTCCCTGTCCGCCCTCGGGTCCTCGCACTCTGCGGAGACGCCGCCGCAGAGGCGGATGATTTTACAGATGCAGGCGTCCACCAGGGGCACAGCCTCCCGAATGGCCCGATAGAGCTGCTTGTCGCCGGTCCGCAGGGGAGTGTACCCCCTCCACAGGCCGAAGGGCGGCGGGTCGCCCCGTACGATCTGCGGCGTAGCCGCCGCCCCGGCCTCCGTTAGCTTTTTCTTTCGGTTAAAGAATTTCATTTCTCACTCCTTCATTTGCCGCCGGGCCACCGAGCAGAACACGCCCTCGCTGTCCCCCCGATCCGCCATGGTCACGGCGAAATACCGCATGTCGTCCATCGCGTGGTCGTGGTCCTTGTGGGGCGCGTCCCGCCCTCCGGCCTCCTCGCTCCAGCGGTACAGCGCGATCTCCCTCAGACAGTCCCCGCAGGGCTCGCAAATCACAATGCGCCCTTTTTTCAATAAATCGGCGGTGATTCGAATCCCTGAGAGCACGTCGTTATTGGCCTTGAGCACGCAGTATCCCGCCTGACGCAGGGCGGTAATAAAACTGGCGGCGGAGGGGTCCGCCACCACGCAGCGGATCTGGTGATGGCCGGCCAGCCTCGCCAATTCCGCCGCATACTCCTGGTCCGTCAGCTGTACGCCGGTCTGTCTGGAAGCGTAATAATATTCCTTCACCCGATACCAGACGCCGCCGCTGAGTCCCCAGAGTCCAAAGGAACATGGATTTGCGGTGCCGTAGTCAACGGAGATGACGTACTCCTCCAATTCCCCCTCTGGCACGGGCCGCGCGTCCCGCGCCGGATCAAAGAAGTCGTAAATCAGCCCCTTGGCCGCGGTCCATTCCCCTAAGATGAACCGTCTGTAGAAAGCGCCGCTGTAGCTGGATCGATACCGCTGCCGGATTCTTGGCGAGAGGGAGGGGTTATCCTCCATGGTGAAGTGGAGGTATAAAGCATTTCTCTGCTCGCATTTCAAAATCCACTCCCGATAAAACCAGTGCTGCGGTCCTTCTGGATTACAATTAAACCACAGCCTGGATCCCTGCACGCTGCATCTTGCGATGGCCTGCTCCACAAAGGACCTTGGCATCAGCGCCGCCTCGTCCAGCAGGACGCCCGCCAGGGTCACGCCCTGGATAAACGCCGCGCTGCCCTCGTCCTTGCCGCCCATCAGGTAGAAGCGGTTTTCCCTCCCGCCCTTGCTGATGACCAGCAGATTCTCGCTGCGCTTCTCCCTGCACCGGAACCCCAGCTCCTTGAGGGTGGGGGTCAGCTCCTGGAGGAGGTTCCTCCGCAGGGAGACAACGCTTTTGCCGCAGAAGGCGAACTGCTGCTCCCGGAAGGAGGCCATGGCCCAGCAGACGAAGCTCAGTCCCATGCACAGCGTTTTCCCGCTACGCACGGCGCCGTCGCAGATGATGGCGTCATACCGCCGGTCCGGGGATTTAGGGCCCCACCAGCTCATGACCCGTTTCTGCTTCGGAGAAAACCGTTTGATCTTCATAAAACCAGACCTCCCATTCGAAAAATACCCGCGGAAGCCGCCATTCCTATTCCGCTTCCGTCTCCAGCGCCTCCAGCAGGGCGTTCAGCCCGTCCTCTCCGCCCCCGGCGCACTCCAGCAGCAGTCCGATTGCCTTCACCCGGTCCGCGAATTTGACCTCCACGGCTCCCGCGCTGTTGACCTTGAACTCGCTGACGCCCCACAGGTCCAGCTCCTTCACATAGGCGTCCTTCGGATTTAAGGCCAGAGCCACCGCGTCGTTTGGCCTGCTGAGCGCCGCCCGTTTCAGGGCTTCCAGGATTTCCTCCCGATCCAGCTCCATTTCATCACCGTCCCTTCACCCATAGTCCACAAAAGCAAAAAGTTGCACACGGATGTGCAACCTTCCAAAAAATTTCTTCAAAAAAAGAAAAAAAGCCTGCACCAGCCCCCGCTTCAGCGGGAGGGTGCAGGCTTTTTCTTCTCAGCGTCCCCATTGAATAATTGTATCGATAAATTCCGAAAGGGCCTGGTGCAGGGCCAGGCTGGTTAAGCTTTCTTTCGTAAACCAGTCATCGTCGTGGATGCTGACCTGGTTGGCCTTCCCCGGCCTCAGCGCATTGGCGATCACGCCCACCACGGCTTTCTCCCCGTTGGAGCCGCTCGTCAGATTCTTGGCATAAAGGAGCGTTTTCGCGTATGCCACATATTTTTCCGCCTCCTTCAGCAGCTCGGGGTATGTATTCTGTGCGCCCGCAAGCAGGACGCGCTCCAGGGTGCCGCAGCTCTGGCAGTCCGGGAAAATGTACATGCCAAACGGCCTACTGTGTGCGAACACCCTGATCTGGTCCGGCTCTGCAGGGTCCAGCGCGAGGTCGCCGCCGTCCGCGAATGCCTCTGACAGCTGTGAGAAGAGCGCGCGGCGTTTGCCGCCCGCATCCTTGGCGTCCGCGTCTGCCAGTACTGCGATGCCTCGCAGCGTCGTATCAACATACTGTTTGGAGAGAGGGGACAATATCTCGTCCAGATTACCGCCCAGATTGGATTCTCCATTTGCGTTGGACAAAAGAATCCAATAATTCTCCTTAAAAAGAAACGATGGGTGCGCCACGATCCGGCACAGCTCTCCGTCCTTATTCTCCGAGGGATAGTGCCGGGGAATCACAGCCTGTAAAAGCGCGGGAACTTCACAGAGCTTTCTGGCTCTCTGGAACTTCTTCAGCCGCAGGACCTTTGCCGCGGCCTCCACGTCATGGGGGCCTTCCGAAATGACCAGGGAAAACCGGAGATCATCTGACATCGATACCCCTCCCGTTCACAATGGAATCCAGCCTGTTTTCAGAAAAGCGTTTCGCAAAAAGCTTCTCACCGTCCGCCTCCAGCCGGTAGCAGACCAGATCGCACTCCCTGTCCTCCACCGCGCACCCGGCCAGCGCGGACACGGCCTCCAGACTGTGGGTCGTCACAAACAGCTGTACCTCAAACTGCCGGCACGCCTGAAGCAGCCAGGCGAAAACGCGCTTCAGGTGAGACGCCTGCAGCGAAGTTTCGATTTCGTCGATCAGCAGAACGCCGCCTTTTGCATTTAGGACATAAGAAGCCAAGGTGAGGATCTTTTTCATACCATCCCCATAGCTGTAGAGCGGGATATTTCCGAAGAGCTTATGCTCAACGATTTGGTTGCGGGTGAGCGATGTGCTCCCTTCCACTAATTTAACGCCCTCAATATCGGGATCGATCAGATTAAGAAGCTCTACAATCTCCAGCTCCTGCCTTTTTGTCGCCCTAAAGATGGCGGAATTATACCTTCCGGACAGATGATCTCCGGGAGCCATATATCTAATCGTCCGCTCCAGTTTGATGGCATTCAGAGGCATGGGGGGGTAAAAGAACTCATCGACTGAGTAGGGATAGGCCTCCCCCTGGTACGAGATCTCTCCCTGAAGCGTCAAGACATCCTGTTCGCTCAATACTTTGTCCTTCTTCCTGCTGGACGTTGGATATCCGCGAAGCTCGCTTTCCGAAACAGGCCGCAGAATATGAACGAGCTCACCGCTGATGCCCAGCTCCTCGTGCTGTCTATTGATCTCCGCGCTGAGAGAGATTTGCTTTGTCTCCTGGAAAAAGGGGAAGAGGTTCCAGATGTATTCCACCGGCGTGTACAATTCCCGCGCGTACATCCTGATACTCAGCTGTCTCTCCCTGGCGTTGCGGAGAATGATGGCGATATTATCCGGCGCCTCAAACATCCGCACCGCCTCCAGCACGCTGGTCTTTCCCGAGTCGTTATCCCCCAGCAGCAGGTTCACGTCTCCCAGCCGCTCCAGCTTCAGCTCCCGGATTCCCCGGAACTGCTCGATCTCCAGATAGTCCAATCTCATACAGGTCACCTCACGCCTTGCGGTATGCTTCCAGTATAAACCCAAAGGAAGCGGAATAAACAGGGCCATGGTTCCTCTTGCAAACCAGGTTCCTTGCTATTATAATAATAATGTACATGTAAATCATACCATCCCCTGTCTCAAAAGTAAAGTAAATTTCTGCGGGGAGTTGCCCTCCCCACGGCAACTTTCCCCCATCCCCTACATTATATATGATTACCCTCCGGGCGGCGCGGCAGTAATCTTCGCCGCCTCCGGCGGCGAACGGGATTTTCATCTGCGGCCCTGCGGGCCGCGACCGCTTCTCTTCTTCCCGGAAGCTCCGGGCTCCCGCGCCCGGACGGCGGCCTACTTTTGCCCCGCGGCAAAAGTAGGCAAAAACGCGCTTGAACCTACGGTTCAAGACTCCCTTAACGGGCAGGCGCGTACGCGCCTTTGCCCTATACGAGGGCCAAAGGACTGTGCGGCGGGTTTGTTAGGAAGGCGAAGCCTCCGAATGTCCAATCCTACGGGCATTTAATCTAGTAGCTTGGCAATCAACCAACTCCGCCTGCCGGCCTGTTAAAGGGATAGAGCCTGCTAGGGGGACCCTCTACCGCAACTGCCCCGGGAGTCCCCAAAACGGTGCGGTAGGGTCTGCCGACAACATCCTCAAATAGACGTTTTGCCCGATCCAAGGGAGCCGCCCGCTTCAGACCGGACAGTCCACAGTGGAAGCGCAAAAATAAACACCCCCCGTAATTAAGGAGGATTCTTAAGGAACGTAGTTCCTTAAGCGACCTTTTGCTTCTTTTCGCTCGCGCGAAAAGAAGGCCCCGCCCCGGCAGGGGCAAAGGTAGAATAAGAAAAAAGCTCCCCGCCCCGCAGGGGCGGAACGAACCGCGCTTCGACGAAGAAAGAAGAGAGCGGCCGCGGCCCGCAGGGCCGCAATGTTACGCTTCTGTTACAACCTCCCCCATCCCATTGACAAATGAATATCCCCGTGTTAAACTCCCACTTGTAAAGCTCGAAACGCCCTGCCTGACTGTTCTCCCCGGAGCAGATACGGGACCGGCTAGCCACGGTATGTGCGCCGGTGCGGATAGGAGGGTGGAGTATTCCGAGGTTTGCAAATTTGGGGTAAGGGGCTTGATAATTGCCAATTTGACGAAAAAGTATGTAACTTTTTCGATTGATTGCAAAAATCAAAGCCTTT
>VSNB01000047.1 GCA_009774055.1 Clostridiales bacterium | reverse complement strand
AGAATCGTTGCTTCTTTTCGCTCGCGCGAAAAGAAGGCCCCGCCGCCGGCGAGGCGGCAAAGCGAATCTAAGAAGAGGGCCCCCGCCGCCCCGCAGGGGCGGTACGAAACATTCTTCAACGAAGAAAGAAATAAAAAGCGGTCACGGCCCGCAGGGCCGCAGATTTTATTCTACCACAACCCCCGCTCAATTTACGACGTTTTCTGGCGACCCCGCCAGAAAACCCCGCAAATTGCCCACGGCAATACCCATCAGCCGCTGCCGGGCCTCCAGGGGGGCCCAGGCAATATGCGGCGTAATCACACAGTTTTTCGCCGTCAGCAGCGGACTGTCCGCAGGAATAGGCTCCGTCTCCGCTACGTCGACGCCGGCGGCGTACAGTTTCCCGCTGTTGAGGGCATCCGCTACGTCCCTCTCCGCCAGCAGCGGGCCCCGGCTGGTGTTGATGAGGATGGCTCCGTCTTTCATCTTGGCGATGGTTTCCTTATTGATGATCCCCTTCGTCTCCGGGAACAAGGGGCAGTGGAGGCTCACCACGTCGCTGCGGCCCAGGAGTTCCTCCAGGGACACATAGGGTGCGGGACGCTCTCCCGTTCCCCAGGGATGGGGGCCCGTGGCGATCACCGTCATGCCCAGGGCCTTGGCGATCTCTCCTGCGGCCCGACCGATACTGCCGTAGCCGATGATGCCCATGGTCTTCCCCGCCAGCTCTACCAGCGTACCGTCCCAGAAGCAGTAGTCGATGCAGCCGCTCCACCGGCCCTCGTGGACCGCCCGGTCGTGATGCCCTGCCCTGCAGCAAATTTCCAGCAGCAGGGCAATGGACATCTGCGCCACCGCCGCCGTGCCGTAGCCGGGGACGTTGCACACGGGGATACCTTTCTCCCGGGCGGCGGCGGTGTCCACGACGTTGTACCCTGTGGACAGCAGGCCCACATACTTGATCCCGGGCCGGCGATCCAGAATGGACCGGGTGATGGGGGTCTTGTTGGTCAGGACGATCTCACTGTCTCCGATCCGGCGGAGGATCTCCTCCTCATTGTCCACAGGCGTACGGTCGTAGACCGTCACCTCGCCCAGCGCCTCAAAGCCCTTCCAGTCCAGATCGCCGGGGTTCAGACAGTAGCCGTCCAGAATCACAATTTTCATAGCAGCCTCCCGCAAACGTAAGATGCGCCAATTTATGGTAAATTACATTCTATACCAAAGCGCCGGTTTAAGCAAGAGGCAGGCGGGATTTTTCCGCCAAAGGGGAAAAGAGGCTTCCCGCCGCCTTTTTTGACAGCGGGAAGCTTCTTTTTGAGCGCGGCGATTTTGGAGACATTCCTTCGGCGTGCAGCGGGCCGCGATTCCCTGTTTTACAGCAAGGGGCGCAGCAGGGCGAACAGCCGGCGCGGGAGAAGCTTCCGGCCCTTCTGAACCGCCTCCGACGCCTCATCCAGGCTCCGCCAGGCAGCCTCCCGCTCCTCCTCTGTCAGCGTGTGCTGGCTGAACCGGGCCTTCCGGCCCAGCGTCTCCAGCGTCTCGTTCTCCGCACCGCCCCAGCGCAGGACTCGCTCATACCGGCGGTAGGCGCGGATGACAGAGCGGTTGACATCCGGACTTTCCCGCTCCTGCCGCCGCAGCAGCAGAGCCAGCGCATACGCGCCGCCCAGGATGCCCGCCGCTCCGGCAATGCCCCCCAGGGCCTTTGCCAGGCCCTTCCAGAATTCCGCGCTGTAGAACGATTCCTCCGGCGTCTCCTCCTGGCCGGGGGCCTCCTCGGACGGGAGCGCCTGATCGGGGGATTCATCGTCCTCCGGCGGTTCCTCCCCCAGGGGCTCTTCCTCAGGAGGCGGTTCCTCTTCCGGGGAGTCCTCCTCCGGCGGTCCGGCATCCTCCGGAGCTTCCCCGCCGGAGGAGCCAGTCAGCTCCACGCCGCTCTCGCCGCCGGCGTAGCCCGGGGTCATGTCTACCGGGTGCCACCCATAGCCGTCCAGATAGATCTCCACCCAGGCGTGGGCGTCGCTGTCCAGGGCCGTGCCCTGTCCCTGGGCGTCCAGCTCCACCGTGTAGCCGCTGACGTACCGGGCGGGGATGCCCTGCATCCGCAGCAGCAGAGTTCCGGCGGTGGCGAAGTGGACGCAGTAGCCCCGCCCCTCTTCTATGAAATGGGACACGAAATCCTCCCCCGGCTCCATGGCGGGGACGTTCAGATCGTAGACCGCCCGCTCCGCCAGCGCCGCCGCCGTCTGGGAGGCGGCGGACAGGGCGGCGTGAAACGCCTCGGGCATGGCGGGGCCTGCATAGCCGTCCTGCCGGGCGATGTCGTCCAGCAGCGGCGCTAACGCCTGCCGCGCCGTTTGGGGTACCGACAGATACGGTCCGGCGCTTCCGCGCCGGTATTTTGCCTCTTCTTCCGCCCAGCTGCCGGTCAGGGGCGTGAAGCCGTCCTCCGGTCCGCAGGGGAGGTAGGAGACGGAATACGTCCACTCCTCCTGGGCTTCCATCCGCCCCGCCTCGTCCGTCACGCCCCATGCCGCCAGGCGGTAGGGGTAAAAGCCAGCCTGCAGGCCGGACAGAGCCTGGACGGTCATGGTGTACGGCGGGGTGTCCGCCGCCGTGAGGCAGGGGTACAGGACGGGCTGGACGCCGTCCGGGCCCGGGGCCGGGTCTACCGGCTCCCAGCTCTCCCCGGTGTAGGTCCCCAGGGATCCGCCCCGGAGATAGATGAGCCCTTCGCAGTCCGGTTCGTCGGTTTCCACGGACAGAATCCGCTTTCCGGAGTATTGCCGGGGGCCGGCGGCCATCAGGTCCTCCCGCAGGACGGAGAGGATTCCGCTTCCGACGGCGTTCCCCGGGCCGCCGATGGGTCCCTGGCCCGGGACGCTGAGGTCCAGTCCCAGGTCCGCCAGGAGGCCGCCCTCCAGGGCTTCCGCACCAAAATGCCGCTCCAGCTGTCGGTGCAGGTCCATCGCCAGGTTGTCCCGGGCGCTGGTGGCCCACTGGGGACGCCGGTAGCCCTCCATGGGCAGGGACATCACCAGGGCCATGAGCAGCGCCCCCATGCCCGTCAGGCTCAGCAGCTGGGCCCGGCCCAGGCCCTCCGGGTCCTCCCGCCGAAAGAGGGACGTCAAAAGCAGGCATCCCCACCCGGCGAAGGCCGCCAGCATGGCCCCCCAGGCGGGCAGCACCCCCATCTGGATGGCGGGCAGCACCGGCGTCAGGGCCAGCAGCGCCGCCAGGTACCACGCCCGCAGCCGCACCGCCGCCCAGCCCATCAGCCAGGCCAGGGCGGCGCACAGCAGCAGAAACACGGGCAGCAGATGCTCCTCCCTCCGGCTGCTCCACACCAGATAGAGGCCGGACAGGCCCATCGCCTGCCCGATCCACTGCAGGACCGGGAGGATTTCCTCCCACATCCGCCAAAAGACGGCGGCGATGGCCGCCGCCGCTCCCAGGGACCACCAGGGCCGGGACAGGCTGTGCAGCACGGCGGACGCCGCCGAGGCGGCGGTGCAGAAGGCGATGACCGCCCCGCCGTCCGCGTCCAGCCGGTAGCCGGAGAGGACGGACAGAGCCGTCCCCGCCGTCAGCAGCAGCGTTATGGCAAAATCCCCCGCCAGAAGGAGGAGCTTCCCCTCCAGCTTGGGATCGTCAAGTTTTCCCATGGGGGTCCTCCTTCCCGCTGACGTGGATCTGGTAGATGGGCCTGCCGGCCCCGGGGGCCAGGGCCTGGGACAGGATGGAATGCCCGTAGAGGGGGGCGGGGTCCGACAGTATGGCGGTCAGGCATGTTTCCCAGTCCCGCTCCCCGGTCACCGGGAAGGCCCGGACCGCCCCCGTCTCCGGGTGGGCCCAGCGGACCTCGTGGGGCCGCTCCTGTTCCAGCAGAGTCAGGCTGAGCCCCGCCAGCCGGTCCAGAGCCCGGTCCACCTGGGCCAGGGGTCCGAAGTGGTCGAAGGTCAGTACCGGCAGGGGGCGGGTGTCCTCCGGGGGCTCCCGGGTGACCAGCTCGTCCCGCTTGGCGGTCATCTTCCAGTGGATCATTCGCAGGCTGTCCCCCTCCCGGTAGGGGCGCAGCTCATAGCTCTCTCCGAAAACGGTCTTTCCCTTGGGCAGGGGGACGGAGGCCCCCGCGCCCTCGGGCAGCTCCACCCGCTCCGGACGCTCCGGCAGGGGGACGATCAGCAGCGCCGCCGGCCGGGGCAGCCGCGCCGGCAGGGCGAACAGCCCCAGGCAGTCGCACACCCACAGCCGCTCCACCCGGCAGTCCACCGCGCCGCAGTGGTCCGTGGAGAGGACCCAATGCCGGTCCTCCTCGGCGCCCATGCCCCGCAGCACGGCCCGAACCCGGTGGACCTCCCCGGTCATGCGGCTGGATACCCGCATACGGTAGACCGCCCGGGCCACGGGCAGGCGGAAGCGGTTGGACAGCCGAAGGGACCAGGAGGCGTCCTCGCCCCGGAGGACCCGGGGGGAGGAGCAGCGCAGCTCCGCCCGGCACCCCAGCATGGCCGGCAGGCTGAGCAGCAGGCCCAGCAAGGGCATGGACAGGACCGCGAAAAAGATAAAATGGAACAGGTACCCCACGTCCAGAATCTGGCCCAGATAGGCCAGCAGCAGGGCGATGGCGTACAAAATCCGCCGCCTCCACATAACGTCAGCGGATGCGGGGGGCGTCCACGCTCTGCAGGGCGGCGCGGGCGATCTCCTGGACGTCGACGCTGCGCTCCGCGCCGGGGACCAGCAGCAGCCGGTGGGCCACGGCGTCCACCCAGATGGCCTGCACGTCCTCGGGCACCACGTAGTCCCTGGCCCGGAGGAAGGCCACGGCCCTGCTGAGGCCGGTGACGGCCAGGGTGGCCCGGGGGCTGGCTCCCTGGAGAAGCTGGGGGTGCTTCCGGGTGGCGTTTACCAGCCGGATGATGTACTGCATGACGGCCTCGCTGACGTGGACCCGGTCGGCGGCCTGGCGCATCTGCTCCAGCGCGTCCCGGTCCACCACCTGGCGCACGCCCTCCATGGCCTGGCCGTACTGCCGCCGGCGGAGCATCTCCAGCTCCTCGGCCTCGGAGGGGTAGCCCATGCTCAGGCGCAGCAGGAAGCGGTCCAGCTGGCTGTCCGGCAGCTTCTGGGTGCCGGAGGCCCCCACGGGGTTCTGGGTGGCGATGACCATGAAGGGCTGGGGCACCGGGCGGGTAACGCCGTCCACGGTGACCTGGCTCTCCTCCATGGCCTCCAGCAGGGCGGACTGGGTCCGGCTGGTGGCCCGGTTAAGCTCGTCGGCCAGGAAGAGGTTGCACATAATGGCGCCCGGCTGGTAGGTCATCTTTCCCGTCTCCTTGTTGTAGATGGAGAAGCCGGTGATGTCCGAGGGCATCACGTCGGGGGTGAACTGCACCCGGGAAAACTGGAGGTTCAGCGCCTTGGCAAAGGCCAGGGCCAGGGTGGTTTTTCCCACGCCGGGGATGTCCTCCAGGAGGATATGGCCCCGGGCCAGGATAGCAGCCAGGACCTTGACAAGGACCGGGTCCTTGCCGACGATGGCTTTTTTTACTTCCGTGACGACTTCGGAGGCTAAGTTTCGTTCGTTCATTGGCGTACTCTTCGCGCCGCTGGGCGCGAACGCTCCGTTCTTCTTAGTTTACCTTTGCCGCCTCGCCGGCGGCGGGGCCTTCTTTTCGCGCGAGCGAAAAGAAGCAAAAGATCGCTCAAGGAACTACGTTCCTTGAGAATCCTCCTCCATTACGGGGGTTATTATTTACGCTCCGACGGACCCTGTTTGTTCTGTTTTGATGCCTTCGTTGGTGCGCCGGACTTCTGCGTCTACCCACGAGCATATCGCAGTGCCTACCGTTATACACGCTGAATCTCCCGGGGTTCTTTGCGGGAGCTCCCCCGTGTGATACGGTAGGGTCTGCGACAACGTCGTTGGACAGACGTTTCGCCCGATACATGGGAGCCGGTCCGGTTCAGACCGGACGGACTGCGGTGGAACCGCAAAAACAAAATACTCCCGTCATAAATAAGGGATTCTTAAACCGCAGGTTTAAGCACGCTTTTGCCTACTTTTCGCGTGGGCGAAAAGTAGGCGCGGAGTCCGGGGCCGCGCAGGTCCCGGGCCGATTCGAGAAGAATCCCCCGTTCGCCGCCCAGAGGGCGGCGAAGATCACTGCCCCTGTCAACAAAGTCTCAAAAAGGGGCCGCAAGGGGCTTCGCCCCTTGCAATTATAAGATTTTATCCCCCCTGCGTCAACAGGTTTTTCTGGAAACGCTTTTTACCGCATAAACAACCCCCTCCCGGGCAGAATAACAAAAATGCTGCCGAAAAGGAGAAAAACACCATGTCTTCTGCTGATAAAAAACAGGTTCTGATCTTCACCCTGCTGACGGCGGTCCTGCTGGCCGCCGCTGCCGCCCTGTCCCTCTGGCGGACCGGGGAGGAGGTGGTTCCCGCCGCCTCTCCCGCCGCCGTCCCCGCCTCGGCGGGGAACTGGGGGCTCTCCTTCCCCACCGAGGGGGAGGCCCCGGTGGGCAACGCCTCCCAGGCCGACCTGGCAAATTACGATGCGTATTATCTGGGCGATACCGGTCAGAAAGTCATCTACCTTACCTTCGACTGCGGCTATGAAAACGGCTATACGGAGAAAATTCTTGACGCGCTGAAAAAGCACCATGCCCCTGCCGCCTTCTTCGTGGTGGGCCATATGATTGAGTCCGCCCCGGACATCGTCCGCCGCATGGCGGCGGAGGGCCACGTAGTGGGCAACCACACCTTCCACCACCCGGATATGTCCGCGATCTCCCAGCAGGACGCCTTCCAGAAGGAGCTGGACAGCCTGGCGGAGCTCTACCGGCAGACTACCGGCAAACCCCTCTCCCGCTTCTACCGCCCGCCCCAGGGGAAATACAGCGAGGAGAATCTGAAGCAGGCTCAGGCCCTGGGCTATAAGACCGTGTTCTGGAGCCTGGCCTATGTGGACTGGAACACAGACAGCCAGCCCACGGCGGAGCAGGCGTACGCCAAGCTCCTGCCCCGCATCCACGACGGGGCCGTAGTCCTGCTCCACTCCACCTCCCGGACCAACGCGGAAATTCTGGATGAGCTGCTGACCAAGTGGGAGGAAATGGGGTATGCCTTCCGGTCCCTGGAGGACCTGCCGGAGGCGGTGTGATTCCTGTCCGCTATGGTTACAAAAAGAGGAGAGCTGGCACGAAAAACCAGCTCTCCTCTTGCTTTCGTTACTTCGCCAAAGACAGCACGGCTACCTGCCGGGGCGCGTCCTTGGTCAGGGTCAGCGTGTTGGAGGGATACGCCTTTACCTGCTCCTCGGGATAGAGCCCGGTAAAGTCCTCCACAGTACCCAGCACATCGAAACCCACCGCCCCCTTCCGGTAGTGCATGGGGATCACAACCTTCGCGCCGATGGCGTCCGCCGCGGCCTTGGCCCCGGCGGCGTCGATGGTGTAGAAGCCGCCCACCGGAATCAGAATTGCGTCGCAGCGGCCCAGCTCCGCCAGCTGCGAGGCGCTGAGCTGGTGGCCCAGGTCACCCAGGTGGGCCACGGTGAGCCCCTCGGCGGCGAAGGAGCGCACAACGTTGCGCCCCCGCAGGGCGCCGCCCTGGTCGTCGTGGAAGGTCTGTACCTCCTTGACGGCGAAGGGATTCGTCTTGCCCTCGGTCAGGCGGATGTTTTCGGTGCAGCCGTGGTCGAAATGGTCGTGGCTGCAATAGACGGCGTCCGCCTCCGCCGCCACGTCGGGCAGCCCCTGGACCTCGCGGTAGGGGTCCAGCAGGGCGCGGAAGCCGCCGCTCTCCAGCACAAAGCAGGAGTGGCCCAGCCAGGTGATGGTCATAACGGGAATCCTCCTTGGTTTATAAGTGATCTTATAGGACAAGTCGCTTTATTTTTGGCCGTAAAATCCGATGCCATCCGGGCAAAATAGCGACAGCTGCCTATTTTGGCAAGGGAATACATCCTGATTTTCCGAAACGGCATAATTCGTAAGCAGCGCTTCTATGACGGAGTTCCTGTTCTCTTCTTTCGCTCCGACATAGTAAAAATGCTCATGCGTGATTTTATGACAAAAATACCATATTCTTTCAATATACTCATTTTCACGGTAGCTGTTATGGTCCCATGTAGATAACATAAATCTGGCGTTTGATGCGATCAGTGCTTCGCACAAAGCCTGCTCCTCCTCCACGTTCCAGCTATCATAATAATCAACATGCCTGCCAATATATGGTGGGTCGCAATATATGAACGAAGCTTCATTCGCCAATTGAATCGTTTGCTCAAAAGGTTGGCAGATAAACGACCAATTATTACATTTCAGCAACCCTTCGACATGAGCCACCTGATTGACGATCTTTGTAATATATGCCTTTGAAAAACGCTGTGGCTTGTGTCCATAAGGGACATTAAACTCAGAATTTCTGTTAAAACGTATCATACCATTGAAGCAGGCGCGATTCAGGAAGAGGAAGTCCAAGGGGTCATGCTCTCGGTTGAAACGGTCGCGCACCTCATAATAATAGGCATCGTCCCTTTTAGACAGAATATACCCCTCTTCCTCCAAAAAGCTCCTCACAAGATGCGCGGTAATTCCGCCCTCTTTTATCTGGTTGTAAAATGCGATAATATGTGGGTTTGTATCTGCGAAAATCGCATTGGATGGAGCAATATTGAAGCCCACAACCCCGGAACCCATAAAAGGCTCGACCCACGTGTTTGTTTCCGATAAAAAAATATGGTCTTTGATGAACGGCACAAGCTTTGTTTTTATCCCTTGCGTTTTGATGGGCGGAACATATACTTTATCCGATGTCATTTGCTTTCCTTTTCTTCTTTTTCTTTTTGGAGGACTTGGGATTATTCAAATCTGCCGGTAATCCCCGATACTGCAAATATTCCGGAAAAGACGATAATTTTTTATACTTCCCTTTTGACGTGGGAATCTGTATCTTCCCAAAGTTTGCCCAATAATCGTCAAAGAGTTCCTCTCCGGCTTTTGCGAATACGCCGTTGCCAGAAAGGATATCGTCGATCTTTTGGATGCTTCCAATATTTGCGGTATTGCCGCTGCCGCCCTTGTCGCTTGCTATGCGCCACTTTTCCTCCGCAAAAAAAGTGAAGCTGCGGATTACGGCCGGGATGCTCTCGATCTCATCAACCGTATATATCCTGGTTTCTTCGAGTTTATCAATTGCCGACCTTGTATATATGATACCTAAACAGAAATGACCGCTGTATGCGTTGTATGGATACTGAATATTTTTCGCGCTGATTCTATTAATAAAGTATTCTCCGTGGGACCCCAATGTAAATCCATTACAAAATCCAGGATTCGCTTCGTCCCGGTATGTAGTCTTCAAATCAACGGCAAATTTTATATCCGGGCGGTCCTTCTTGATAAAAGTCAAATCAGGATACCAATTCTGATATGTGGCCAACTCTATCTCGTATCCAATATTCTTTGCAAATGATAAGAACTTCGGGAACAGATGCAATTCGAGAATTTTGGATACAATCTTTGTGTCAGATGAGATTGTATACACATTTTTGAATACGTCAATAAACCCTCGGACAGTCCAAACATCATCCAAAGCAATTCCCTCCGCCAAAGATGCGGCAAAGGCTTTTAATTCATGGCAAAATACAATCTTTTCTTGTTCATTTTTCATAAAATACACCATCTAGAAAGCGTAATACCTGCATCAATTTTGACCACGCTCCTTGTACCGCTGAGGAGCGCAATCTTACGACCGCTCACTGTTCCGCCATCTTCACGGCGGTTTCCAGGGCGATCTTCATCATGGTGGTAAAGCTGGTCTGCCGCTCGTCGGCATCCAGGGCCTCGCCGGTGACGATGCTGTCGGAGATGGAGCAGATGGCCAGGGCCCGTTTGCCCAGCTTGGCGGCGGTCATATACAGGGCGGCGGATTCCATCTCCACCGCCAGCACCCCCATTTCCGCCCACTTCATGGTGGAGCCCGAGGCATCGTAGAACACGTCGGAGCTGAGCAGGCTGCCCACGGGCATTTCTACCCCGATCTCCCGGGCGGCGGCCACGGCGGTTTCCAGCAGCTTGAAGTCCGCGATGGGCGCAAACTGGCCGGGGAGGCCGTACTGACGGGCGAAGTTGGAGTCGGTACAGGACGCCTGGCCGGCCACCACGTCCCGGAGCTTCAGCTTACGGCTGATGGCCCCGGCGGAGCCGATGCGCAGGATGTTCTCCACGCCGTAGTCGTGGAAGAGCTCGTAGGAGTAGATGCCCATGGAGGGCATCCCCATGCCGGAGGCCATGACGGACACCGGCACGCCCTTGTAGGTCCCGGTGTAGCCCTGGATGCCCCGGACGTTGTTGACCAGCCTGGCGTCCTCCAGGAAGGTCTGGGCGATGAACTTGGCCCGGAGGGGATCGCCGGGCATCAGGACGGTTTTGGCGAAATCGCCGGGATTGGCGGAGTTGTGGGGAGTAGGCATAGCGTTTTTCCTTCCTTCTTTTGTAATGAGCTGCGGCGGGGGACTGGTACTATTCTGCGGCCTTGGCCGCCTTGACAATCCGGCTGGCGCCCAGCCGGGACGCGCCCAGGTTCAGGAAATCCTCCGCGTCCTGGAGGCCGGAAATGCCTCCGGCGGCCTTGATCCGGACAGAGGGCGCGACGTGCCGGGCGAAGAGGGCCACGTCCTCCCGGGTGGCCCCGCCGCCGGCGAAGCCGGTGGAGGTCTTGATGAAGTCCGCCCCGGACTGGGAGACGATTTCGCACATCCGGATTTTCTCCTCCTCCGTCAGCAGGCAGGCTTCCACGATCACCTTCAGAAGCTTCCCCCGGCAGGCGGCCTTGACGGCCTGGATCTCCGCGAGCAGGGCGTCCCAGTTCTGCTCCTTCACCCAGCCGAGGTTGATGACCATGTCGATCTCGTCCGCGCCGTTTTGTACCGCGTCCTCCGTCTCAAAGCATTTGACGGCGGTGGTGCTGTAGCCGTTGGGGAAGCCGATGACGGTGCAGACCGCCAGGCGGTCCCCCACGTAGTCCTTCGCCTGCCGGACGAAGCTGGGCGGGATGCACACGGAGGCGGTATGGCAGCGGAGGCCGTCGTCGCACAGGGTCTTGACCTGTTCCCAGACGGCGTCTTGGGCGAGAAGGGTGTGGTCGACGGCGGCAAGAATTCGGTTGATGTCCATTGGGGCGGTCCTCCTTTTTCGATGTTGCCTGTGGGAATGGCGGAGCCGGTCAGAGCAGAAATTCCAGCCGGCGGGGCAGGTTTTGAATCTCCACCCGCTCCGCCCCGGAGCCGAACTCCCCGTCCAGCGTCCAGGGGAACCCCTCCGGGGTTTCCACCGTTACGGCGGGGACGTGGCGGAAGATGATGCCGCTGCCGGTAAAATCCTGGAGAATCAGGCAGCGGATCAGCTCCTGGAGCTGGGCGGCGTTGGCCGGGGCGGGGATCAGAAGCAGCTCGAAGAGCCCGTCGTCCAGGATCACCTGCTCCTTGTTCAGCTTCATCAGCCCTCCCACGCTGGTGGCGTTGGTGACGGCGCCGAAAAGGAATTCCCCGTCGAAGAGCTCCTCCTCCGTGGTCACCACGGCCGGGTAGGGCCGCAGGCTGGACAGGTCCCGGACCCCCTGGAGAATGTACGCCAGGTGGCCCAGGTCGTTTTTGATGGACTGGGGCGCGGCGTAGGAGGACCTGGTGAACGCGCCGAAGGAGGCCACATAGACAAAGGGCCTGCCGTTGAGGGAGCCCACGTCCAGCCGCCGGCCCGGGCTGCCGGTGATCTGCTGCGCCGCCCGGACGGGGTCGGCGGGCAGGGAGAGGCTGGCGGCGAAATCGTTGGTACTGCCGCCGGGGATATAGCCCAGCGGCGGCGGCGCGTCCAGGCGCATGGCCCCCCGGACCGTTTCGTTCAGCGTGCCGTCCCCGCCGCAGCAGACGATGCGGTCGAAGTCCGCCCCCTCCGCCTCCACGATCTCAGCGGCGTGGCCGGGGTGGGTGGTGCGGCGGACGGAAACCAGGTAGCCCGCCTCGCAGAAATGGGCCACCGCGTCAAAGAGAGGGGCCGTGGAGCGGGTCCGGCCCGCCCTGGGGTTCAAGATCAGCAGGAGGGTCTTTGCCATAGCGGTTTTCCACCTCGTGTCCATAATTACGTTTATTATATACCCGCCGCAGGGAGATAGCAAGCCGGTTTTTTTCGCGCCGGAGCCTGTTGCTTATCTCAGCGTGCGGGGGGATGAGATACAGGCGCTCAGGGCAGGCGGATATGCCTGCACTGGGTGGCGAGCCGGTGGAGGGACCTGCGGAGAGGGCCCCGCCGGTCCGGGATCAGAGGGACGCCGGCGATCTCCGCCGCACGCTCCGCCGCCTGGCCGACGGTCAGGCTGTCGGTGGCCAGCTTGATCTCCGTGATGTCCGTGTCAAAGGCACGGATGCACCGGTCGATCTGCTGCGCGCCCCAGGACCGGCGGCCCTCCAGCCGGGAGGCCAGCCTTTTTAGCAGCGTTTCCCTGCCGGCGTACAGGATGATGTGCCGGAGGTCGAAATTCCGAGACAGGGGGCCGATGAGCTCGTCATAGTACGCCCGGCTGGTGACGGTCATGGGGACGATGATGCAGCCGTCGTACTGACGGGCAATATACGTGAGCATGTCCAGGTTGAACGCCCGCCACATGGGGTAATCCTGGAAGTCGCCGGTGAGAAGGGACGGCGGAAGATTTTTCCGGATGAAGAACCCGGCGTTTTCCGGGTCGTACACGTAGGCGTCCGCCATCCGGCGGCGGAGCTCCCAGGCCGTCTGGGTCTTTCCCGCGCCGAAGGCGCCGTTGAGCCAGATGATCATATGGGGGCCTCCTCTCTCCTCTGGTGTGGAAATGCTTCGACTATATCACATCCTTGCGTCAGAAACAAGATATTTACCGGCGGATGCCGGAAAAATTTCAAAAAGTTTGCGCCCCGCCGTCTTGACAAGGACCTCCTGTCTGCGGTATGATCCATAGTTAATAACCAGTTCGTCTCCCGACAAAAAAACACAGGAAAAGGAGTGTGTTTCCCATGGCCTACTATTACCCCGAGCCCTCCCACACCTTCAGCGAGTATCTGCTGGTGCCCGGCTATACCTCTCCCGACTGCGTCCCCGCCAACGTATCCCTCCGCACCCCTCTGGTGAAGTTCCGCAAAGGGGAGGAGGAGTGTCCCCTCAGCCTGTCCATTCCCATGGTGTCCGCCATCATGCAGTCCGTGTCCAACGACACCCTGGCGGTGGCCCTGGCCCGGGAGGGAGGTCTGAGCTTCATCTACGGCTCCCAGTCCGTGGAGGACGAGGCCGCCATGGTGGCCCGGGTGAAGAGCTATAAGGCGGGCTTTGTCCCCAGCGACTCCAACCTGCCCCCGGACGCCGCCCTCCAGGACGTGCTGGATCTGAAGGCCCGGAATGGGCACTCCACCGTGGCCATCACCGCCGACGGCACCAACCAGGGCCGGCTGCTGGGCATCGTCACCAGCCGGGACTACCGGGTCAGCCGCATGGATCCCGCCACCCCGGTGTCCCAGTTCATGACCCCCTTCGAGAAGCTTATTACCGCCCCCGAGGGCACCAGCCTCAAGGAGGCCAACGACATCATCTGGGACCACAAGCTCAACTCCCTGCCTATCGTCAGCGTCGATGGGCGGCTTTTGTACTTCGTGTTCCGCAAGGACTATGAGCGCCACAAGGAGAACCCCGGCGAGCTGCTGGACGGTCAGAAGCGGTTCATGGTGGGCGCGGGCATCAATACCAAGGACTATGAAACCCGGGTTCCCGCCCTGGTGGAAGCCGGTGCGGATGTGCTGTGCATCGACTCCTCCGAGGGCTACTCCTGTTGGCAGGAGAAGACCCTGGCCTTCATCCGGGAGCGCTACGGCGATTCCGTCAAGGTGGGCGCGGGCAACGTGGTCGATCGGGACGGGTTCCGGTTCCTGGCCCAGGCCGGGGCGGACTTCGTGAAGGTGGGCATCGGCGGCGGCTCCATCTGCATCACCCGGGAAACAAAGGGCATCGGCCGGGGCCAGGCCACGGCCCTTATCGAGGTGGCGGCGGCCCGGGACGAGTATTTCAAGGAAACCGGCGTCTACGTGCCCATCTGCTCCGACGGCGGAATCGTCCACGATTACCACATGACCCTGGCCCTGGCTATGGGCGCGGACTTTTTGATGCTGGGCCGGTACTTCGCCCGGTTCGATGAGAGCCCCACCAACCGGGTGCTGGTCAACGGCCAGTATATGAAGGAGTACTGGGGCGAGGGCTCCAACCGGGCCCGGAACTGGCAGCGGTACGATCTGGGCGGCGGCCGGGGTCTGGCCTTCGAGGAGGGCGTAGATTCCTACGTCACCTACGCCGGGCCCTTGAAGGACAATGTGGCCAAGAGCCTGTACAAGGTGAAGTCTACCATGTGCAACTGCGGGGTCACGACCATTCCCGATCTCCAGAAGAATGCCCGGCTGACGCTGGTGTCCGCCACCTCCATCGTGGAGGGCGGGTACCACGACGTGGTGCTCAAGGCCCACGGCGGACAGTCCAATAACGGGTAATCTTTTCCGCCGCCCTTGCGGGCGGCGGTTTTTTGGCTGCGGCCCTGCGGGTCGCAGCCGCTTTTCAAGTGTGCCGATGATATTAGCGGCCTCAGCGCGCTGCCCAACGAAGATAACACTTGCCCAATTCTTTCGGGAGTGGTATACTGGTTTTATCGAAACATTTCCAAAACTTACCGTCAAGGAGGAAAACAACCATGCTTCAGGTCAACCTCTCCAGCGCTTCCGCCCAGGTGGAAAAATACGCCAGCGGCCTTGCCCAGGCACATGCCTGGCTCCAGGAGGCCACCGGGCTCGGCAATGATTTCGTGGGCTGGGTCAACCTGCCCCGGGACTACGACAAGGCAGAGTACGCCCGCATCCAGGCCGCCGCGAAGAAGATCCAGTCCGACAGCAAGGCCCTGGTGGTGATCGGCATCGGCGGCAGCTATCTGGGAGCTCGGGCGGTCATTGAAATGCTGGAGTCCAATCACTACAACCTCAAGAAGAAGAATACCCCCAACATCTATTTCGCCGGCAACGGCCTGAGCGGCGACGCCCTCCAGGAGATATTCGACCTTATCGGGGACGACGACTTCTCCGTTAACGTTATCTCCAAGTCCGGCACCACCACGGAGCCCGCCGTGGCCTTCCGCTTCTTCAAGGCCCGCTTGGAGGAGAAGTACGGCAAGGCTGAGGCCGCGAAGCGCATCTACGCCACCACCGACAAGGCCCGGGGGGCGCTGAAGGCCCTGGCCGACGCCGAGGGCTACGACACCTACGTGGTGCCCGATGACGTGGGCGGACGCTACAGCGTGCTCACCGCCGTGGGCCTGCTGCCCATCGCCGTGGCCGGCATCGACCTGGACCAGCTCATGAAGGGCGCCGCCGACATGATGGAGACTTGCCGCAGGCCCGGCCTGGACGCCAACCCCGCCTGGCAGTACGCCGCCGCCCGGAGCGATTTGTATCGGCAGGGCAAGAAGGTGGAGATCCTGGCCGCCTACGAGCCCCGGGCCCGGTTTTTCGCCGAGTGGTGGAAGCAGCTCTACGGCGAGAGCGAGGGCAAGGAGAACAAGGGCCTCTTTCCCGCCAGCGTGGAGTTTACCGCCGACCTCCACTCCATGGGCCAGTATATTCAGCAGGGCGAGCGCCTGATGTTCGAGACGGTAATCCGTTTCGCCGGGAGCGCCAATCGGCTGTGCGTGCCCCGGGACGAGGCCGACGGCGACGGGCTCAACTTCCTGGCCGGGAAGGACATGGATTTCATCGCCGCCCAGGCCATGGACGGTACACTGCTGGCCCACGTGGAGGGCGGTGTGCCCAATCTGATCCTCCATGCGGGGGAGCTGAACGCTTACACCTGCGGCGAGCTGATCTATTTCTTCGAGTATGCCTGCGGCCTGTCCGGGTATCTGCTGGGGGTCAACCCCTTCGACCAGCCCGGCGTGGAGGCTTACAAGAAGAATATGTTCGCTCTGCTCAATAAGCCCGGCTATGAGGATAAGGGCGCGGAACTCCGCGCGAAGCTGGGGCGGTAAAAACAAGTGGCGCGGAACGGCGGTTCCGCGCCACTTTAGACTGTCAAAAAAGCCCTCCGCAGGAGTTTACTGCTATAGATTGTGAATGACCACATCGAGTGGTCATGGGTGTCGTTGTCGTACATCATCTTCTGTTGGCGGTACACCACCGCTATCACAGCAAGCCGGTCCCTGAGCCAGC
>VSNB01000046.1 GCA_009774055.1 Clostridiales bacterium | reverse complement strand
GCAAAAGCACCCTCAAGGGACGTTCCGTCCCTTGAGAATCCTTCGCATTACGGGGGTATTTATTTACGCTCCGACGTACCCCGCTTGTTCTGTTTTAATGCCTTCACTGGTGCGCCGGACTTCTGCGTCTACCCACGGGCACACTTCGGTGCCTACCGTCACACACGCTGAATCTCCCGGGGTTCTTTTCGGGAGTTCCCCCGTGTGAGACGGCAGGGTCTGCCGTTTACATCCTAAAACAGACGCTTCGCCCGATCCATGTGCTGGAAACTCGGTTCAGACCGGTCGGACTACAGTGGAAGCGCAAAAACAAAATACCCCTCGTAATCATAAGGGATTCTTAAACCGTAGGTTTAAGCACGTTTTTGCCTACTTTTGGCGTGGGCCAAAAGTAGGCGCGGAGTCCGGGGCCGCGCAGGTCCCGGGGTTGCGACGAGAAACCACTCCCGTTCGCCGCCGGAGGCGGCGAAAATCACTACAGCCGGTTGACGACAGGAATGACCATGGGACTCCTCCTGGTGTGCTTGAAGAGATACCCGCTGACGGCGGACTTCACCGCTCCCTTCAGCTCTGCGGCGTCCCGTCCGCCCTTGGAAAGGGCGGACATCGCCGCAGAGGACGCCACCTCTGTGAGCTCCCGCATCAGGTCCTCGGATTCCTTCACATAGATGAACCCCCGGGTGATGATCTCCGGCTCCCGCAGCAGCTGCCCGTGCTGGAGATTCAGAATCACCACCACCATGCCGTCCTCGGCCAGAATCTTCCGGTCGCGGAGCACCACCGCGCCTACGTCGCCGACGCCGCTGCCGTCCACCAGCACGGAGCCGGAGGGCGCGGGCGCGTCCGCCAGCTTGATGGTCTTGGTGGTCAGCTCGATGACGCTGCCGATGTCCGCCAGAATGATGTTCTTCCGGTTCATCCCCATCTCCATGGCCAGGTTCATGTGCCGACGGAGCATTTTCTGCTCGCCGTGGAGGGGAATGAAGAACTTGGGCCGCACCAGGGCGTGGATGATCTTCAGCTCCTCCTGGCAGGCGTGGCCGGAAACGTGGAGGGGGTCGGAGCGGTCGTAGATCACGTCCACGCCCTTCCTAAACAGCTCGTTGATCACCCGGCCGATGGTCTTCTCGTTGCCGGGGATGGCGCTGGCGGAAATAATTACACGGTCCCCGGGGCCCACGTCGATCTGCCGGTGCTGGGAAAAGGCCATGCGGTACAATGCGCTCATTTCCTCCCCCTGGCTGCCAGTGGTCACAATGACCTGCTGCTCTAGGGGCAGGGACTTGATCTTGTTGACGTCCACCACCGTGTTCTTGGGCAGGTGCATGTAGCCCAGCTCCGTGGCTACCTTCATGATGTTCTCCATGCTGCGGCCGGAGACGGCCACCTTCCGCCCGCAGGCGGCGGCCGCGTCGATGACCTGCTGGATACGGTGGACGTTGGAGGCAAAGGTGGTGACGATGATCCGCTGCTTGCAGCCGTTGAAGAGCCGGTCGAAGGTCTTGCCCACGATGGACTCGCTCATGGTATACCCGGGCCGCTCCACGTTAGTGGAGTCCGCCAGCAGGGCCAGGACCCCCTCCTTCCCCAACTCGCCGAAGCGGCCCAGATCGATCACGTCCCCATCAATGGGGGTGGAGTCAATCTTGAAGTCGCCGGTGTGGATGAGCACGCCCATGCTGGTGTGGATGGCGAAAGCCACGGAGTCAGCGATGGAGTGGTTGACGTGGATGAACTCCACGTAGAACTTGCCCACCTTGATCATTTCGCCGGCCTCCACGGTGACCAGCTTGGTCTGCTTGAGGAGGCCGTGCTCCTCCAGCTTCAGCTTGATGAGCCCCGCCGTCAGCCGGGTGCAGTATACCGGCATGTTTACCTGCCGGAGGATATAGGGGATGGCCCCGATATGGTCCTCGTGTCCGTGGGTGATGAAAAGGCCGCGGATGCGGTTCCTGTTTTTTACCAGATACGTCACGTCGGGAATTACCAGGTCGATGCCGTACATGTCCCCGTCGGGGAAGCCCATGCCGCAGTCCACCACGATGATCTCGCCGCCGTGCTCATAGACGGTCATGTTCTTGCCGATCTCGTTCAGACCGCCAAGGGGAATGATTTTCATTTTTTCTGCCAAAATTTTCTACTCCTTTTTGTTCAATTACCGTAATTTCAGGAAAGAAAAGCGCAACACAAACAGACGGGAAGGGAACCCCGTTTTCTGACCGCACCTCGCATCGTGGGTCCCAGGGGAACCGCCGCCCGTTATGTACTGGATGGCTTTTCCGGGGAGGGCCGACGGGCCGCTCCCGCTGTACCGTGCCGCCGGCGGCGCACGATACCATATTTTTTATCACAGGCCCGCCCGCAGCGGCCTGGGAAAAACGTCGTAACGGCGGGCGCGGCATGCCGCGCCATGCGCCCAAGTCATTATAGTATACCACAGATTTTTTCAAAAGTATACATAAATTTTCCTTAGGGCGGCTTCATGGGTGGTTCGCCGGGAGAAACAGGGTGGTTTTTTGCATTCTTTGGGGAAAATGACCGGGGAAATCTGAGGGGAATGCGGGAAAAATCCTTGTAAAAACAATACGGAAGCGGTATAATACATCCCATCTGGATTTTTGCACCAATTTTATGAAATGAAGGTGAAGCAATATGGAAAAAATGAAGATCGCGGCGGTCTACGCCGACGGCGCGCAGCTGGACGGCCAGACCATCACCGTCTGCGGCTGGGCCCGTACCATCCGTGACATGAAAACCTTCGGATTTGCGGAGCTCAACGACGGCTCCTGCTTCCGGAACCTGCAGGTGGTCATGGACGCCAATACCCTGGACAACTATAAGGAGATCGCCGCTCAGAATGTGGGCGCGGCCCTCATCGTCACCGGGAAGCTGGTCCTCACCCCCGAGGCCAAGCAGCCCCTGGAGGTCAAGGCAGAGAGGATTGAGGTGGAGGGCGTCTCCTCCCCGGAGTATCCCCTGCAAAAGAAGCGGCACAGCGTGGAGTACCTGCGCACCATCGCCCACCTGCGGCCCAGGACCAACCTGTTCTCCGCCGCCTTCCGGGTGCGCAGCGCAGCGGCCCACGCCATCCACTGCTTCTTCCAGGACCAGGGCTTCGTCTACGTCCACACCCCCATCATCACCGCCAGCGACTGCGAGGGCGCGGGGGAGATGTTCCAGGTGACCACCCTGGACATGGCCAACCCGCCCAGGACCCCCGACGGGGAGATCGACTACAGCCAGGACTTCTTCGGCAAGCGGGCCAACCTGACGGTGTCCGGCCAGCTCAACGGCGAAAACTTCGCCATGGCCTTCGGCGATATCTACACCTTCGGTCCCACCTTCCGGGCGGAGAACTCCAACACCCAGCGCCACGCCGCCGAATTCTGGATGATCGAGCCGGAAATGGCCTTCTGCGACCTCCAGGGGGACATGGACGTGGCGGAGGCTATGATCAAGTATATCATCCGCACGGTAATGGAGAAGTGTCCCCAGGAAATGGCTTTCTTCAACAGCTTCGTGGACAAGGGGCTTATCGAGCGGCTGGAGCACGTGGCCTCCTCCGATTTCGGCCGGGTGAGCTACACCGAGGCGGTGGAGATTCTCAAGAAGAATAACGACAAGTTTGACTACAAGGTGGACTGGGGCTGCGACCTCCAGACCGAGCACGAGCGGTACCTTACCGAGCAGGTCTTCAAGCGCCCCGTATTCGTCACCGACTACCCCAAGGAGATCAAGGCGTTTTACATGCGCCTCAACGACGACGGGAAGACCGTGGCGGCGGCGGACTGCCTGGTGCCCGGCATCGGGGAGCTCATCGGCGGCAGCCAGCGCGAGGAGCGTATCGACGTGCTGGAGGCCCGGATCAGGGAGCTGGGCATGAAGCCCGAGGACTACTGGTGGTACTGCGACCTGCGGCGCTACGGCTCCTGCCGCCACGCGGGCTTCGGCCTGGGCTTCGAGCGGATGGTCATGTACCTTACGGGCATCAGCAACATCCGGGACGTGCTGCCCCACCCCCGCACCGTGGGCTCGGCGGATTTTTAAGCCATGGCGAGTGCGTATTACAAGCCGTGCCCGGAGCTGGACCGGTGCAACGAGCTCATTGAGAAGTACTGGAAAACGGAGCAGTACGAAAAGTGCTTCTCCGGCTATCTCCCTCTTGCGGAGCAGGGCTATCCCTTAGCGGAATGCCAGGTGGGCTATTTCTACCTGGAGGGCCAGGGGGTGGAGAAGGACCTGGAAAAGGCCCTGTACTGGACGGAGCAGGCGGCCATCCACGGCGACTGGGACGGACAGTTCAACCTGGGGTGGTTCTACGAAGAGGGAACCGCCGTTCCGGCGGATATGGAAAAGGCGCGGCATTGGTATAAGCAGGCCGCCCTGCAGGGACATGAGCTGGCGCTGAAAAAGTGCGTGGAGCTGGGAATTCCCCTGTATTCATAACGGGTTCCGGAACCAAACAGACGAAAAAGCGTCCCCCTGGGCAGGAAACGGACTGCGCAGGGGGATGTTGCTTTTTTCGCTTTTTAGGGGTACAATAGCGGCAGAAACATGATTTAAGGAGGCTCGTACTATGAAGGACGGATTCATCTGCGTCGCCGCCGGCACGCCCAAGATCCGCGTGGCGGACTGCCGCCATAATGCGGAGCAGATTTTCACCATGATGCGCGAGGCCGACATGCAGGGCGTGAAAATTCTGGCCCTGCCGGAGCTGTGTCTCACCGGATACACCTGCGGGGACCTGTTTTTGCAGGATACGCTGCTGGACGGCGCGGCGGAGGGCCTGCGGACCATCCTGGAGGCCACCAGGCACCTGGAGGTCCTCACCGCCCTGGGGATGCCCGTGCGGGCGGGGGGCAAGCTCTTCAACTGCGCCGTGGTGATCCAGAAGGGCGAGATATTGGCGGTGGCGCCGAAAACCTACCTGCCCAACTATGGGGAGTTCTATGAGAAGCGGTGGTTCGAGAGCGGAGAGGGCCTTGACGGACACATGAGCGTATCCCTCCCCGCTGCGGACAGCGCCACGACCTATACCGGCCTGGGCCAGAGCATTATCGACTGTCCCGCCGTGCCGGGATTGAAGGTAGGCGTGGAGATCTGCGAGGACCTGTGGGCTCCTGATCCCCCCTCCCGCCGCCTGGCGGAGGCTGGGGCCACGGTCATTTTGAACCTCTCCGCCTCCAACGAGGTGGTGGGCAAGGCCGCCTACCGCCGCCAGCTGGCGGTAGGCCAGTCGGGCCGTCTGTGCTGCGGCTACGTCTACGCCGACGCCGGGGAGGGCGAGTCCACCACCGACCTGGTGTTCGCCGGCCACAATATGATCGCGGAAAACGGGGCCATGCTGGCGGAAAGCCGCTTTACCGCCGGACTGACCATCGCCGACATCGACGTGCAGCGGCTGACCTATGAGCGGCGGCGGCTGACCCCCTTCCCCGCTCTGCGCGATACGGGCCTCTGCTGGAGCGAGGCGGAGTTCACGCCCTGCGTCACCAAGATCCGCCGGTACGTCTCCCCCACGCCCTTCATCCCGGAAAACGCCGCCGACCGGGCGGGCCGCTGCGAGGAGATCCTGACCATAGCCGCCCTGGGGCTGAAAAAGCGGCTGGAGCACACCGGGGCCCGCACCGCCGTGGTGGGCCTCTCCGGGGGACTGGACAGCACCCTGGCCCTGCTGGTCACCGCCCTGGCCATGGGGATGCTTCACCGGCCCGCCAGCGACATCGTGGCCATCACCATGCCCTGCTTCGGCACCACGGACCGGACGAAGAACAACGCCGTCCTCCTGGCGGAGCGCATGGGGGCCACCCTCCGGACCATCCCCATCGGCGACACGGTCCGCAGCCATTTCCGGGACATTGGCCACGACCCGGAGATCCACGACGTCACCTATGAGAATGCCCAGGCCCGGGAGCGGACCCAGGTGCTCATGGACGTAGCCAACGAGACGGGGGGACTGGTCATCGGCACCGGGGACCTCAGCGAGCTGGCCCTGGGCTGGGCCACCTACAACGGCGACCACATGAGCATGTACGGCGTCAACGCCTCCATCCCCAAGACCCTGGTCCGTCACCTGGTGGACTACGCAGCCCGGGACAATCTGAAGAAGGACGAGGCGCTGACCCACGTACTGGAGGACATCCTGGACACGCCGGTGTCCCCGGAGCTCCTTCCAGCGGTCCAGGGGCAGATCGTCCAGCGGACGGAGGACCTGGTGGGACCCTATGAGCTCCACGACTTCTTCCTGTACTACGCGCTCCGCTGGGGTTTCGGGCCCAGGAAGATCCTGCGGCTGGCGGAGCTAGCCTTCCACAGAGCCTACAGCAGGGAGGTCATTTTGAAGTGGCTCAAGAGCTTCTACCGGCGGTTCTTCGTCCAGCAGTTCAAGCGGTCCTGCCTGCCCGACGGGCCCAAGGTGGGATCGGTGGCCCTGTCCCCCCGGGGGGACTGGCGGATGCCGTCGGATGCCGCGGCCCGGCTGTGGCTGGAGGAGCTGGAGGGGATATAGCGCCCCTTGGGCCGCCCCGGCCAGATGCCGTTTCTCTCCTGTGAATATAGGTTCTAAGTTCCGCCCTCTCCTCATAGGTTATATGGACAACCGGCGCAGGCCCAACAACCAATGAGGAGAAACCTACATATGGAAACCACCAAAAACTTCGTTCAGCTCCGTGGAACGGCGGCGGGGGAGCCTGTTCCGTCCCATGAAAACCACGGTCAGCAGTTCCTCCGCTTCCCCCTGGCCGTCCGGCGGCTCTCCGGACAGACCGACACCCTCTGGGTAATCGCCACCGCCGAGCAGCTGCGGCGGCTCACCGCCGGCGCGGCCCTGGCGGGACGGCGGCTGAATGTGGACGGCCAGCTGCGCTCCTTCAACAACAAGAGCGGCTGCGGCAGCCGCCTGGTCATCTCGGTTTTTGCCCAGCTCCTTCTCGCCGCCGAGGAGGGGGAGGACCAGAACCGCATCGCCCTCCGGGGGGTGATCTGCAAGCCGCCGGTACTGCGGCGGACCCCCCTGGGCCGCTGTATCTCGGACATGATGCTGGCGGTGAACCGCCGGTACGGACGGGCGGACTACCTGCCCTGCATCGCCTGGGGGCAGGTGGCCATGATTACCGGAAACATGGCCGTAGGCGAAACCCTCTCCCTGGAGGGCCGGGTCCAGAGCCGGGCCTATACCAAGGTGGTGGAGGGCTGCGCCCAGGAGCGGGTGGCCTTCGAGGTCAGCATCATGCACCTGGTGGAAGAGGAGTGCTTTTAGAGCCTGCATTCACAGCCGCCGTACGCCGTCTATGAATACCGGCTCTTAGCCCAAAAAGATACGCCCCCGCTTGATCGGAACAAGCGGGGGCGTATTTCTCCCTGTTTCTGGAGCACGGCAAGGCCTAGTCCTCCCCGTTTTGGGAAACCTCCCCGGAGGACAGGGGCAGGCCCTGGTTGTCCTCCGGGGTGTAGAGGGTGAACTCGCCGTAAGCCATATCCTCTGTGTCGAAGGTGTCCCCAACCTCATAGGACAGCCGGTAGTCGCCGTCCTCCAGGGTTCCCCAGAGATACAGCAGATCCTCCGACCAGTCCTTGCCCTCCGGGGGCAGGGGATCTGGCGTACCGCAGAAGCCCACGTCTTCCTTGTAGGGGACTTCCTCCCATCCTCCCGCCTCGTTCCGGCGCTCCAGATGGGGGATGAGCAGCACCAGAGCGTCCTTGCCGGTGTTGTTGATGAGATGCACCGGCAGGCGGTCCGTCACCAGACAGCCGTCCACGGTGGGAATGGGCTGGTCGGAGATGCAGAGGGCGTAATCAGGTTCCGGCTCGGGCTCCGGCTCCTTCACAGGCTCCGGCTGCGACATGGGGGCGGGGTCCGCGGGCTGGCTGGGGGCGGGGTCCGGCTCTTCCGGGCTGTCCGGCGCATCCTTGGCGGCGCAGGCGGCGAAGCTCAGGCACAGCGCAGCGGTCAGCAGCAGGGCAAAAATCCTTTTCATGGCAGATGCCTCCTTTTTTGTTCTGCCCTTTTGACGGAACGCGGAGGCGTTTGGTTCCCGGTCCGGCGTTAGATGCGCTTTTCCAGCGTCAGCCCATCATATGCCTTGCCGTCCACAACATAAGCGCCCTTCTGCCGTTTCACTTCCACAAACCCCAGCTTCCTGGCGCATCCCAGCATCCGCGCATTGCCGCTCCAGGTTTCCAGCAGAAACCGGCACTCCCCCAAGCTGCGGTAATACTCCATAAAAGCGGTCAGAGCCTTGCCGCCGATCCCCCTGCCCCAGAAATCCGTTTCGCAGATCTCAATGCCAAGTCCCCGGACCGAGCGGTTCTCTTCCGCGTTTTTGCTCTGGTCGATGGATTTCCAGGGGGTGGGTTCGAAATTCTCATCCAGGAAATAGGAGGACACCATGCCGATATGCCGTCCGTCCGCTTCGATCTCAAACCGCCATCGGATCGCATCCTCGGTCAGCTCCGATATAATATGGCGCATATCCTCCCGCAGCTCGTCGGGGTCTACGGGCTCCATCGTCATCCACGGCGTGTCGGCATAAAACCACGCGGTGTCTGTATTGGTCCAGCGGACCTCGTCCTCCACGTCCGAGAGCCGGTAATCCCGCAGGACGATCTCGTCAAACTTCATTTCCACAGCCGTATCTCCTCTCATACCTTCTCCAAAGCAGGGATTTTCCGCCCTGATTATACCACAGGCTTTTCCTGCATGCAATCCCCCGAAAAACCTGTTGACTTCATTCCTGCATGGTGATAAAGTTGTTGGGAAAGCGGTCCCCGTCCCGGCGGGCCAGAGAAGAACACGAAAAAGGAAGAAATCGCCATGCAGGAAATGAGCAGAAAGAATAAATTGTTCACCGATTCCGTCATCCGCCGGATGACGCGGATTGCCATCGACGCGGGGGCCATCAACCTGGCCCAGGGCTTCCCCGACTTCGACCCGCCCCAGGCTATGCTGGACCGCCTGGCGGAGGTCAGCCAGCAGGGGCCCCACCAGTACCCCATCACTATGGGCGCGCCCAACTTCCGTCAGGCCCTGGCCCGGAAGTGCGGACGGTTCATGGGCCGCACCCTGGACCCGGACCGGGAGATCGTGGTGACCATCGGCTCTACCGAGGCCATGGTGGACACTATCTTCGCCCTGACCAACCCCGGGGACAAGATCATCCTCTTCTCCCCCTACTTTGAGAACTACCACGCCCAGGCCGTTCTGGCCGACTGCGAGCCGGTCTACGTGCCTCTGACGCCTCCCGCCTTCGGTTTTGATCCCGAGGTCCTGGAGGACGCCTTCCGCCAGGGGGCCAAGGCCATCCTCATCTGCAACCCCTCCAACCCCAGCGGCAAGGTGTTCACCTACGACGAGCTGAAGCTCATCGCGGACCTGTGCGTCAAGTACGACGTATACGCCATCATGGACGAGGTGTACGAGCATATCATCTATGACGGCCACAAGCACACCTATATGAACTCCCTCCCCGGCATGTGGGAGCGCACCGTCAGCTGCTCCAGCCTCTCCAAGACCTATTCCGTCACCGGCTGGCGGCTGGGCTACGCCATCGCCCCGGAGCCCATCATGGACCGCATCAAGCAGTACCACGACTTCAACACCGTGGGCGCGCCCTCGCCGCTGATGGAGGCGGCCGTCGTGGGCCTGGACATGCCGGACAGCTATTACGAGGAGTTCGGGGCCCACTACGCCCATATGAAGAAGCTGTTTACCGACGGCCTGAAAAACATCGGCATCCCCTTCACCGACCCCCAGGGCGCGTATTTCGTCCTGGCCAACATCGGCCCCTACCTCAAGAAGGGCCAGACGGACGTGGAATTCTGCGAGGAAATGGCCCGGAAGGTCGGCGTGGCCTGCGTACCGGGTACGTCGTTCTTCAAGGAGAACGTGCAGGACATCGTCCGCGTCCACTTCGCCAAGAGAGACGAAACGCTCAGCGAAGCCTTGGACCGGCTGAGCCATATCAGGGAGAAGATGGCGTAAGATTTTTTACGGGGGACCTTCTTTTCTTTGTGAACAAAGAAAAGAAGCAAAAGAAAAACTTTTTATCCGCCCTACGGGCCGTGGAACGGAGTGCCTGCTCCGTTCTGCGGCTTTTTTATTATGGCGGGCGCGGTAAGGGGCGAAGCGTCCGCTTCGCCCCCGCATTTTTGTGGTCTGATGTCGGCCGCATGGCTCACGCCATGCTGGAGGGCCCCCCGGAAAAAGCTCGGTGGTGGGTTGTGGAAGGGATTGTAAAATATACTTGACAAACAGGCGGGTATGTTTTACAATGGCGGTAGAAAGGGGAGAGGACGATGAGTGAGGAAACCAAAACGATCATTACGGTAGCTCTGCTGGTATTCGCGGCGGCAGCGTGGATCTGGCCGCTGGCCTTGGGCATCCACCTGGAACAGGAAGCGCGGAAGAAGCGGAACGAGCCGCCGCAGTTCGATGAGCGCCAGCGGCTGGCCCAGCTGCGGGCCGGGAACCGCGCGCTGTACGCGCTGCTGGGCCTTCTGATTATCTGGACGATTCTGGACCATTTCGGGTGGTTCTCTTGGACCGGGTCCATTCTGGACATGACGCTGTGCGGGTTAATTCTGGCTTGGGGCGTGTGGGCTTCGGACTGCATTCTCCATGATGCGTTCGTTCCCTGGAAGGATAAGCGGAAGGATGCGGACGCTTCGGCTCTGATGTACTGCTGGATGCTGCTTTTCTGGACCAACCCGTCTGATTCGGGGCCAGGGGTCTGCGATTCCCGGATGCCGTTCATTTTTTCCTGCGTCTATGTGGCGGTCCTGACCGGCTTGATCATCTATAAAATGCGGAAACGGAAGAGCGCGGAAGTTGAGGAAGCGCCATGAAAAACCTCCGCCTCCGCGCCGCCCGCGCCGCCAAGGGCCTGAGCCAGCAAGCCCTTGCCGATCTGGTAGGCGCGTCCCGCCAGACCATCAACGCCATCGAGCAGGGGGACTACAACCCCACCATCAACCTGTGTATCGCCATCTGCCGCGCTCTGGACAGGACCCTGGACGACCTGTTCTGGGAAGGGGAGTAAGGGGGCGGCCGCAAAAGGCCGGAGGCTGCAAGCCTCCGGCCTTCCTTTTATCAGACGTTCCGCGTCCGCTTTGCGGCACGTTACAGC
Organism: Clostridiales bacterium; assembly: GCA_009774055.1. Taxonomy (GTDB): domain Bacteria; phylum Bacillota; class Clostridia; order Oscillospirales; family Oscillospiraceae; genus Pelethomonas. The sequence goes on along the minus strand of VSNB01000046.1, from coordinate 5,148 downwards.
GTCTGCCGCCGCAGCTTCGCCAGCACGGCCTCGAATTCCCCGCTCAGCGGACACGTCAGCTCCACCGCCTCCCCGGTTCCGGGATGGATGAACCGCAGTCCCACCGCGTGGAGGCACTGGCCCGCCAGCCCGGGCACGGGCTTTTTTGTACCGTAGACCGTATCGCCGCAGAGCGGGTGGCCGATATAGGCCATGTGCACCCGGATCTGATGGGTCCGCCCTGTCTCCAGCCGGCAGCGGACGTGGGTGTATCCCGGGAACCGCTCCAGTGTCTCCCAGTGGGTCACGGCCCGCTTGCCCCCCCGGTCCGTCACGGCCATCTTCTTCCGGTCCGTATGGTGCCGCCCGATGGGGGCGTCCACCGTACCGGCGTCCTCCCGCAGGTTCCCCACTACCACCGCCTCATAGGTCCGGGCCAGGCTGTGGTCCTGGAGCTGGGCGGAGAGGGCCTGGTGGGCGGCGTCGTTCTTGGCGGCGATGATGAGGCCGCTGGTGTCCCGGTCGATGCGGTGGACGATGCCCGGCCGCAGCGCCCCCCCCACGCCGCTGAGGCTGTTCCCGCAGTGGTACAGCAAGGCATTGACCAGGGTTCCGTCCGGGTGCCCCGGGGCGGGATGGACCACCAGCCCCGCCGGCTTGTTTACCACGATCACGTCGGCGTCCTCGTACACTATGTCCAGGGGAATGTCCTGGGGCCGGGCCTCTATGGGCTCCGGGTCCGGCAGAAGGACGGAAACCGCCTCGCCTCCCGCCAGCCGGCAGCTTTTGGACGGAGCCCTGCCGCCGATCAGGACCTGACCCGCCTCAATGAGCCGCGCGGCGGCGGAGCGGGTCAGCTCCGGCAGGGACGCCGCCAGGAAGCTGTCCAGACGGGTCCCCGCGTCCTCACTGGCCGCCGTCAGATGAATCGGTTCCATGCTCCGGCTCCTTCGTCTCCTCCGGCTTCTCCCTGTCGTGGAGAAACAGGTAATAGGCGGCAAACCCGATGGTGCCGCACACCACCAGAATGTCCGCCACATTGAACACCGGGTAGCTCATAAACTGGAAGTTGAACATATCCACCACGTACCCCAGGCGCACCCGGTCGATTAGGTTCCCCAGCCCGCCGCCCAGGATGGCAGCCAGCGTCCACATGGCCAGGGGGTGGGGGAAGAGCTTCTTCACCATCACGTACCCGATGCCCGCCATCAGCGCCGCCGTCAGCACGGTCAGCGCCCAGGTATGCCCCGACAGGATGGAGAAGCCGCCGCCGGTGTTCTGGATGTGGAGCAGCTCCACAATTCCCGGCAGCAGGGGCGCGCTCTCGTAGAGCGCCAGGTGGGTTACCACGTAATATTTCACCGCCTGGTCAGCGGCGATGCACAAAAGAATGGCAAGAATAAAGGGCATCGGCTATACCTCCAGCTCATGGAGCAGATCCTTGTTGACCTGGTTGCTGGCCCACACGCTGCAGCGGTCCGTCAGGGACAGGGGGCCGCCCTCCAGGGTGCAGACAAAGCCTCCGGCCTCGGTGACGATCAGGCTCCCTGCGGCCTGGTCCCAGGGGCAGAGGCTGTACTCAAAAAACAGGTCCGTCCGCCCGCAGGCCACGTTGCACAGGTCCAGCGCCGCCGCCCCAAGGCGGCGGAAGTCGCAGCTGCGCCGGAAGAGCTGCTCCGTCAGGCGCATGGTCGGCTCCAGATACTCCCGGCGGTAGATGGCGGTGCCCATGCCGAACACCCCCTGTTCAATGGGACGCCGGCTGACGCGGATAGGCTGGCCGTTGAGAAACGCGCCGCCGCCCCGCCGGGCGGAGAACATTTCGTCCTTATAGGGGTCGTAGACCACGCCGTACTCCACCGTGCCGTCGTGGGCCAGGGCTACGGAAACGGCGCTCTGGCGCAGGCCCCGGACAAAATTAGTGGTGCCGTCGATGGGGTCGACGATGAAGGCCCAGCCGCGGCTGGGGTCGGCGTTTTCCTCCTCCTCTTCGCCGAAGAAGACGGACCCGGGAACCAGGGGCGGCAGCTTCTCCTTCAGGAACGTCTCCACCGCCAGGTCGTACTCCGTCACCAGGTCGGCGGCGGAGGTTTTTTCCCGGGTCCGTGCGGCAGCGTCCCGGGCGGAGAGGACAATCCGTCCCGCCTCCCGGATAATGGGTATGATCTGTTCCAGCATAGGGTTCCTTCTTTCCGCTGCGCTTTTGCCAAAGCGTAGACTTGTACCGATTTTTTTGATAGAATAGCGAGGAAACATAAAAGTCTGCGTCTCAAAAAAGATGCTTCGCATCTTTTTTGAGAAAAGGGACCGGGCCGAGTTCGGCCCGCAAAGTACTTTTTCGAGGTACACGCCCTCGAAAAAGTGATTGAATTTTATTCACGCCTTCGGCGCGAACTCCTGCGGAGGGCTTTTTGACAGTCCGAAACGTACGCAGGGAAATAGGAAACAAGCTCTGAGAAGAAGCGGCGGAGCCCCGCCGCGGGAGGTCCTAATCATGAAAACACTGATCTTCAACGGCTCCCCCAGGCCCGGCGGCGACACCGCAAGTCTCCTCCGCATTCTGGAGGAGAGCCTGACTGGAGAGCGCAAAACGGTAAACGCGTATAGGAGCCGCATTTCTCCCTGCGTGGACTGCCGCTTCTGCAAGGAGCGCAGCGGCTGCGCCATCCAGGACGAAATGCAGGAGGTTTACGCATATATCCAGGCGTGCGACAATATCGTGATCGCCTCCCCGATTTACTTCTCCGAGCTGACCGGGAAGCTTCTGGACGTCGCCAGCCGCCTCCAGACTTATTTCTGCGCCCGGTTCTATCGGGGGGAGACGCCCATAATCAAGGCCAAGCATGGGGCGGTTATTCTCACAGGCGGCGGCGACGGCGCGCCGGACAAGGCGTACGGCACGGCCTGTACGCTGCTGCGCCATATGAACTGCAGCCGCATCCACCCGCTGGTCTGTTCCCACGACACCGACCGCCTGCCCGCCGGCCAGGACGCGGAGGCCGCCGCAGGGGTGCGGCGCATCGCGGCGTTTCTCAACCGGGAGGAGCCATCCTCATAGATACTTCCGGTCCATGTCTCCGGCGCTTTCCCGGAACAGCGCCAGGGATGCGGCCTGGACCTCCCGTATGGGGAGGCCGGCCAGCTCCGCGCGGCCCCTGTCCAGCCGGGCCTGGAAGCCACGGGCAATCCGTTCGGCGGCAAGGCCGTGGCCGTTGCCGGCATTGGAGGCGTCCGCCTCCCGGAGGAACTGGTCCAGCAGCGGCCGCTCCTCGGAATAAATCAGCTCCACCAGCTTTGCCCGGTACTCCAGGTCCTCGGAGGACATGCCCGGATACCTGCCCTGGTCCGACGCATGCTGGGCCTCGTGCTTGAGGAGGGACACCTGGAAGCTCTCTGAATCCGGGTCGTAATGGCGTCTTACACAGTGGATCAGCCCGTCGCCGTTGGACCAGCCTCCGGTGCCGGACATGCCGAAGGTCAAATAGCTCAGCCAGCTCTCCATGACGAAGCCGTCCAGAAGCTTCACGGCATACTCCTGCACGCCGTCCGGCAGCTCCACCGTGTAACGCTTCAGCTCCTCCGTCCGCCAGATATAGGGGCCGTACCAGCCGCCGGTCCTGCCGCCCAGGAAATGGAGTCCCCCGGCGCGGAATGCCTCCGCCGCCCGCTCCTCCAGTTCGTCCAGCGCCGCGCCGCAGTCCGCCGGAAGCAGTCCGGCCAGCCGGGCCCGCAGACGCTCGGCGGCCTCCTCCGGACGCTGTTCCAGATAGAAGGCATCCCGGTAGTATTTTTGATAGGCCAGAAGGATGTCCTGCAGGCTGCCGTCCACATCGTAGGAGAGGTAATTTTCCTGCTGAAACAGGGACGTACATCTTCGGCACAGCTCCGCTTGTTCCGGAAACTGCGCGAGATATTCCATTGCGGAGCGCAGGCGGCCCTTTTTGAGGTACGCAAGGCATAGGCCTTGGTCGAACGTGTTTTCCATATCTGCCAATTCTCCTTTTCCGCCGTTCCGCTATAGAAGCGTTTGACCCAAGGAAGGCGCTGCACGGGTTTTGCGGATGTTCAAGCCTTCCTCACCCCTGTACCAGGCTCCACTCAAAATTTTCCCACCTGAGCCTGCTACCCACGTCAACGCCGTCGGGCAGCAGGAACATGGCCACCTGGTTTTCCACACCGCTGTCGCTGGTCATGTAGGCGTAGTCGCCGTTGATGGTGTTGATGGTATAATAGACGGGCTCCATAGGAAATTCCTCCTGATTCTGGAATGGTTCAGGGGGAGTATACCATATTTCCCCCGACTTTACAAGGGCGGCGCGTTTTGCTCCCAGGGCAACAGCATTTAAAAATAATTATGCAAAAGCACATGGAAAAAAGCGGATTTTCATACAAGAAACTTTCACACAGTAAAGTGAGTGAGCTGTTTTCTTGTTGAAAATGTTTTGATTTTTGCGTTTTTGAACTGAAACTGAAACTCTGAATTTTAAATGCTGTTGCCCTGAACCCATTAGAACTTTTAGTTGCAAGAATGTGTGATATAAGCTAAAATAGAGGGAATACAGTAGCGGCGTGGAGGTGTGAAATGCGTCAGTATCTTTGCGAATGCTCTGCCTGCAAAAACCAGTACACCTTGTGGTTTGACCAGGAGCCATTTCCAATCCTTGGAGATTCTTTTCCACGCCAATGTTTAAACTGCGGCAAAGCAACACCCTTCCAGCGTGTCGCTACCCGAAAAGCCAGGAGTGAGTTGCGTGCGATTGAGGAGGAGCGGGCGTTGAGGGAAGCGATCAGCGCTGAATGTAGGAGACGGGGATTTACCTGCACATTTCTTTATCAGTCCGTTGTCATTCAGACAGCGGTAGCGCATTGGAAATTTGATTATCATGTAGCCAGGAAGACCCTCTGGCATGAGAGCACCTATCAGGTCAATCTTGAAACTGGAATTCCTGCCGTCCGTCACAAGCAGTTTGAGGAGAGGAAAATCTCTTGGCAAGAGGTTATTTCCTATATTGACCGCCACGATCAGTGGAAAGCGAAACAACAGAAGAAAGAGTCTTAAAATGAAGGAGAGCAGGTTCTCCTGTGTATAAAATAGGGCCTGCTGAAAAACTTTTCAGCAGCTAAAAAAGTGAAAAATAAGAATTAAGCAAAGAAAAGCAGGGAAGAAAC
>VSNB01000045.1 GCA_009774055.1 Clostridiales bacterium | reverse complement strand
GCCCCCGGGCCGATTCGAGAAATCACTCCCGTTCGCCGCCGGAGGCGGCGAAGTTTAATCTTCTGCGTTGCAGTCCACAAACAGATTCATCCCCCTGTTCTCCTTCTTCTGATGAAACGTCCGAATGTAATAGGAAATCAACTCCCTGGTGGTATGATCGTTCTTCCCTACCCAAAACACCCGATAGCGAAACCGGTTATTCACCTTCACCACCGGGGCCGGGGCCGGTCCCAAAATCTCCACCGCCATGTTGGCTGCGGTGGGATACCGCACCCCGCTCCGCATGGCCTCCCGCAGCTGGGCGGCGGCGCGAAGCACCCCCCCCTCCTCGGGCCCGGAAACGGTAAAGGTAAAAATATCCGCGAAGGGCGGGTACCGCCGCGCCCGGCGGATACGGATCTCCGATGCGTAAAAGCTGTTGTAATCCTGGGCGGCGGCGGCGGTAATCACCTCATTGTCCGGCGTGTAGGTCTGGATCACTGCGCGTCCGTCCTTGCTCCCCCGGCCCGCCCGGCCCACTACCTGGGTCAGCAGACTGAAGGTCCGCTCGGCGGCGTGGTAATTGTCCACATACAGCCCCAGGTCCGCCGCCACCACGCCCACCAGGGTCACATTCTCAAAATCCAGCCCCTTCGCCACCATCTGGGTGCCCAGGAGGATGGGAATCTTCTCTTTGTCGAATTTGTCCAGCAGCGCCTCGTGGTTGCCGGACACCGTGTCCGCGTCCATGCGCAGCACCCCGGCGGCGGGAAACAGCTCCTTCAGCTCCTCCTCCACCTTCTGGGTGCCCGCGCCAACCTGCTTCATGAGGCCCCCGCACTCCGGACACTGTCTGGCCGCGCGCTCCGAATGGCCGCAGTAGTGGCACATCAGCCGCCCGTTGGCACTGTGGTAGGTCAGCGGTACGCTGCACCGGGGGCACTCCGGCCTCTCTCCGCACTCGCCGCACAGCAGCATCCGGCTGCTGCCCCGGCGGTTGAGGAACAAAATGCTCTGCTCCCCCCGCGTCAGGTTCTCCTCCAGCTCCCGCCGGAGGGGTGTGCTAATGACGCCGGCGCTGCCGGCGCGGACCTCCTCCCGCATATCGGCGATCACCACCCTGGGCAGGGGCTGCCGGTTGAACCGGGAGCGGAGGATCAGTTTCTGGTACACGCCCTTCTGGGCCTGGAAGGTCGTCTCCACCGACGGCGTAGCTGAACCCAGGACCAGGATGGCGTTCTGCTGGGCGCAGAGGAACTTCGCCGCATCCCGGGCGTGGTAGCGGGGCGGGTCCTCGGACTGGTAGCTGCTCTCGTGCTCCTCGTCCAGGATAATCATTCCCAGGTCCTCCAGCGGCGCGAACACCGCGCTGCGGGTGCCCAGGACGATGTCCACCTCTCCCCGGCGGACCCGCTTCCACTGGTCGTACCGCTCGGTCATGCGCAGGCCGCTGTGGAGCATGACCACACGGCCTCCAAAATAGGCGCTGAATTTCGCCATCATCTGGGGCGTCAGGGCGATTTCCGGTACCAGGATCATCCCCCGCCGGCCCCGCCGGACCACCTCCTGAAGGAGGCGGATATACACCGAGGTCTTGCCGCTGCCGGTGACACCGTAGAGCAGCGCACAGGACGCGCCACCCTGGTCCATCCGCTCCACAACGCCGTCATAGGCCGCCTGCTGCTCCTCGCTGAGGACGATGGGTGCGCCGTCGGCGGGCTCCGGCTTGGGGACCCGCAGCACCTCCACCTGGGTCAGCGTTACCAGTCCGCTCTTTTCCAGCCCCTTCAGCGTCCGCATGGTGGCGCCGGTAAAATAGCAGATTTCGCTGGAGAGGGCGCTGCCGATAGTGCACAGCAGCTTCACCACCTCATAGCGCATGGGCGCGCTGCGCTGCTTCGGCTCCACGGCGGCCATGGCCTCCTCCGCGGAAACCGCCAGGGAAGCCTGACTGGCCTTTTTGTCGGAGATCTTCCGGTCAGCGGCGGCATCAATGGTGAGAAGTCCCCGCCGCTGCAGCTCCCGGACCACCGTTCCCGCCGTCTCGCCGCAGGCCAGGCGCAGCGTCTCCAGCTCGGCGCTGCCGCCGTGGGCGGCCAGGGCCTCCAGGACCCGGCACTCCCGCTCGTTGGCCCCAGCCTCCAGGGCCTCCTCCCGGGAGACCGCCAAAGTGCAGACCTCCCTGATGCGGTACCACAGCCCAGCGGGCAGCAGAACCTTGACCGCGTTATACAAGGTGCAGAAATACCGCTCCCGCAGCCAGAGGGCCAACTTGATCTGCTGGGCCCCCAGGACGCTCTCATCGTCCAGGACATCGCCAACGGCCTTCAGCCCGCCCCGCTTGCTGTCCTGGCCCACGGTCAGGACGAAGCCCTCGCTGGTTTTATTGCCCCTGCCGAAGGGCACGGTCACCCGCACCCCGGGCCGGACCTTAGGCAGCAGCTTTTCGGGGATCAGGTAGTCATATGGCTTGTCGATAGTATAGGTGGCAGCAGAAACCGCCACCCGCGCAATATTGGCCAGCTCCATGGGTCTATGATTCCCCTCTTTTCGCAGGAAAAGCGGCTGACGCCGCTTTGAGAGAATCAGAACCTGTATTCACAGGCGTTGAACGCCGTCTGATAGGGTATTTCAGCCCTGCCGCGTGAAAAAACAGAAATACGTCCAGTATTCCCGCAGCTTTTTGCTTGCCGGGCGGAAAATCCCCCGCCAAGCCCGCATCCCCCGCCTGTGAATACAGGTTCTTACTCTACGTCCTTAATGTTGATATCCGACGCGGCGACGGAGTGCTTGCCATCGGCCACCTCTTTGATGGCCAGGGTGACAGGCTTCGCATCCATCTTCTCCCCGGCGTCCTCAGCCTCCTGGGCGATCTGGCGGGCCCGGCGGGCCACCACGTTCACCAGCAGGTAGCGGTTGGGCACGTTGGCGGTGAGCTTGTTCATAGCGGGATAGAGCATCATAATAATATCATTCCTTTTTGATAGATTTGATAAATGAATCGTCCGGAAAACGCCTCGGGCATCGCCTGCCGGCCCCTCTATTGGTCGATCAGCGCGATGCGCTCGTCCGGGCGGCAGTGCTCCGCCTTCATGATGGCCCGGATCTCATCCACGGCGTGGTCCACAGTGTCATTGATAACGAAATAATCAAAATCCTTGGCGGCGGCAAACTCCTCCTTGCCCCGGGCCAGACGGGAGCGGACCTTATCCATGTCCTCGGTGCCCCGGCCGACGAGCCGCCGCTCCAGCTCCGCCCAGCTGGGGGGAGCTACGTAAATGCGCACCGTCTCGGGCCGCTTCTCCTTCACCTGGTCCGCGCCCTGGATCTCGATGTCCAGCAGCACGTCCCGGCCCTGGTCCATGGCCTTGTCCACGTAGAGCCGGGGGGTACCGTACCGATTGCCCACGAACTGCGCGTGCTCCAGAAACTGGTCCTCCTCAATCCACTTTTCGAACCGTTCCATGGTCAGGAAATGGTAGTGGACTCCGTCCGCCTCTCCGGGCCTGGGGGCCCTGGTGGTGGCGGACACGGAGAAATACAGGGTGGGGTCGCTGGCTAACAGCCGGGCCACTACAGTTCCCTTCCCCACACCGGACGGGCCGCAGATAATGAAAGTCTTTCCTCTTCTCACAAAATATTTCCCCCTCACAGAAAAATGCCTTGCCGCCGGGCATATCCGGCCCGGCTCGAAACAGGCGCTAAGGCTCATCCTCCCACACGGCGGGGTCCACCCCGAACCGGGGCGCCAGCTTCTCCAGCGGCAGTCCCGACAGGATCACATGGTCGCTGTCCATAATCAGCACCGCCGCCGTTTTGCGGCCAAAGGTGGCATCGATGAGCATGCTCCGTTCCCTGGCCTCGCCGATGAGCCGCTTCACTGGAGCGGAGTCCGGCCCCACCACGGCAATGAGCCGCTGGGCGGACACCATGCCGCCGTATCCGATGCTGACCAGCTCGGTTCCGTTGTCCTTACTCAATGTTTTGCACCTGCTCCCGGATCTTTTCCACCTCGGCCTTCAGCTCCACCACGACCTGGGCGATCTGCACATCGCTGCACTTGGAACCGATGGTGTTGGACTCCCGGTTAACCTCCTGGATAAGGAAGTCCAGCTTCCGCCCCACGGGCTCGCCGCCCGCCAGCATTCCGCGCAGCTGACTGAGGTGGCTGCGCAGGCGCACCGTCTCCTCGTCCACCGCAACCTTGTCGGCGAAAATAGCCGCCTCGGTGAGAATCCGGCTCTCATCGATAGACGCGCTCTGGAGCACCTCATTCATCCGCACCAGCAGCTTCTCCCGATACTCCGCCACCGTCTGGGGGGAACGCTCCTCCACCCGGGCCGTCAGGGCCTCGATGGTCCCCAGCCGGCCCAGGATGTCCTCCGCCAGCCTCCGGCCCTCCGTCTCCCGCATGGCCCCGTGGGCGGAAAGGGCCTCCTCCAACACCGCGCACAGGTCGGCGGAGAGGGAATCCAGGTCCTCCTCCGCCTTGGTGATGGTCAGCACATCCGGCAGGCGGGCCAGGTCGGTGGCATAACAGCTGCTCCTTACCCAGCTGCCGCCCCCCAGATCGTACAGCTTTTTCAGCGCGGCGATATAGCTCTTCGCCAGCGGCTCATTGACGGCGACCACCGTCTCCTCAGCCCCCAGGGAATCCACGGTGACAAAGACGTCCACCTTCCCCCGGCTGACATTTTTCTGCACCAGGGCCTTCACTGCGTCCTCGGCGAAAATATACGCCCGGGGCATCTTCACCGAGCAGTCCAGATAGCGGTTGTTGACACTGCGGACCTCCACGGTGATATCCCGGCCGTTCACCGTCCGCCGGGCCCGGCCATAGCCGGTCATGCTCTTAACCAAATCCCATTTCCCCTTCCTGTATGGTCGTTATGACTCTCCTTAACACCAGAAAAACCGCATGCCGCCGCAGCCGCACAGGTTGCACATCAAATAGAAGCAGGCCAGCCGCCCGCACACATTATCCCCGCCGCAGCCGGTGGAGAAGGTTTCGTATCCCTCGGGCCGGTAGCCCGCGCCGCTGTTCTCCACGAAGTTCAGGGCCTGCCGATACTCTGCGCTGCCCGGCTCCATCTGACAGGCGGTCTGATAGTACCGCCGGGCCTCGTCCACCCAACCCCGCCGGTAGCAGATAGTGCCCTTGAGGAAATTCCACTCCCCGTTGTGGTCGTCCATCCGGTCCAGCAGCTGCTCCGCCATGCCCAGGTCGTTGCGGTTGATGGCCATGCGCACCTGGAGGAAGGCGGGACTCCCCGCCTCCCGCTGCTGGTACTGATAGCCGCCGTAGCTCTGCTGGGCATAGCCGCCGGAGGAGGTTCCCCGGCCGCTGCGCTCCTTCTGGATGGCGTCGTAGGCGGCGTTAATCTCCTTCATCTTCTCCTGAGCCAGGTCCGCCAGGGGATTGTCATGGTAGTTGTCCGGATGGTACTTCCGGGCCAGGTCCCGGTATGCCTTTTTTACCTCCTCGTCGGTGGCGGCGCTGGAGACGTTCAATACTTCATAGGGGTCGGTCATAGCTGCTCCTTGTTCCTGCCCGCGGCACGAAAGGATATGCCGCCGGCTTGAAATGTTCCCTCTAACACAGCTCTTCCCACATGGAAAAGCCCTTCGTAAACGACTGCCCGGATAATGGGGCTCCACGCGCCGAAGTCCCACAGCTCATACGCCGCCGCCATCAGGCGGATGGAGTGGTCCAGGGAAACCACCAAGCTCTCCCGGGCCTCCTCCGTCAGCTCCCCCCTCTCCAGGGAGAAACGGCAGATCAGCGGGTTGTAGCTCCCGGAGGCAAAATCCTTCTCCAGATCATCGGCGGCATCCACCAGGTAGACCCACCGGCCCAGATGGTACAGAAGCTGCTCCAGCACCCGCCGCTTCACCGGGTCCTCCACCCCCTCCGCCGCCGCCGCCAGCAGTCCCGCGAAGGCGTCCGCAGGCCGGTCCAGGGAGGGGCACCGGGCCTCCTCCAGCTCCCGCAGCATCGCCAGCCTCTCCCGGGTGATCCGGTCGAAATCCGGCCGCCGCTGCGACGCCCGGCGGTAGGCGCTCCCCAACGCCAGGGAGGCGGCCCGGTACTTCCCCTTCCCCCCTCCGGGGTCCGACAGGGCGTCCCGCAGCTGCCACCAGGCGAGGATGACGCTCTCATCCGCCGCCAGCTCCAGCGCCCGGTTCCCCGGGTAGTAGTCCCGCTTTCCCAGAGGATGGGCGATGCACCCCCGGCGCAGCGTCTCCTCCTCTTCCCGGCAAGGCCACAGGAGGATGGCTAAAAAGGTAAAATCGTAGTTCAGAATAAACCGCGCCGCCTGGCCGTACCGCTCCCCCAGGACCCGGCACAGCCCGCAGTAGGCCCCGCCAAAGCGGCGCTGATCCTCCTCCGTCAGATGGGCCGGAGAGGGCCGCACATAGCCGAACACCGCAACCCTACAGCTTTCTGACAATCCGGTAGGAGATACCCGACCGCTTTTTCACCAGCCGGTCGCAGGCTGCCGCCCCGGCGAGGCCCATGGCAAACCCCAGCCCTCCGCACAGGCACCGCCCCGGCTCCAGCAGAGACGACGGCAGCAGATAGCCCAGCAGGAACAGGACCACCGGCAGGCCGTACACCAGCGCCGCCGCGCCCAGCACCCGGTTGTCACTGTAAACCTCCACCTGATCTCCCAGGGCTACGGGGATGTCGCTGCCAGCCCGGATCACCAGCTTCTGGGCCTTTCCCGCGCACCGGCCGCAGCCGTCGCAGCTGTGGCCGCAGGCAGTCTGCCGGACGATGGTCAGCTCTACCTGCCCGCCGGGGACGACGGGCAGGGCGGTGACGGTAGCGGTCTGTGTCATATGCGCGCCTCCTGCTCAGGATGTGATAATCTTTCCGGAAACCTCGTATGGCCCCCCTACGGCGCCCACCTCGGTATAGCCGTCCACGAAAATGGTGGCCGAAACGTTCACCGTTCCACCGGTGAACTCCCGCAGGTCCACCACCGCGCGGATGTCCTCCTCCGTGACCTGCTCCAGATCGTCAGCAGGCCCGCGGAGCATAATGTTCAGAGACGTAGTGATCCGGTCGAAATGCTGGCTCTCACTCAGCCCCACGGCCTCGATATTACGCACCTGGATCATCTTGGTTTCCAGCCCGTGGTAGCGGATTGACAGATGCGTGGTCTTGGTCCCGCTGATGTTTTCGCACTCAGCCGGCATCTTGATCTCCAGATCATCCTCATAATCTGTAATGTGTTCGCTCAGGTTGACCTCGCCCATGGAGATCTCCTCCAGGGTTTCCAGGCTCAGAGGGTCCCCCGCCACCGTGATGGAGCTCGGCTCCAGCTCGCAGTCGGCATTGGCCAGCCGGGAACCGGCGGATTCTATAAACTTCACTGTCAGCGGCAGCGTCTTGATCATATAGATTGGCACTTCCACGCTCACCCGCTGGTGGGACGTCCGGATATCCGGGTCCTCAATCACGTTGCCCTCCGCATCCAGCAGCTCGTAGGCGTACTCCTGCCGGATGGTTCCGTCGGCATCGGTAATGTCCACCCGCACCCGGGCGGAGGCCACGGCGTCCACGTCGTTCTGCAGGCCGCTGAGGGTGATGGCGGCCGGCTCAATTGTCCGCCGCTCGGGCATATACACATAGGGTTCGTCCACCGAGCCTACCACGTCCAAGGTAACGGGAATCTCCCGGGAATAGAGGTTGGTGACCCGGACAGTCAGAGTATTGGGGGTCTTCCGCTCAATGGTAATGTCGTTATCGTTCACATTGTCCGGCGTCGCCAGCTCATAGGTCTTGCTGTAGCGGCCTACCGCGTTAATGTCCGTCAGGTTGACCCGGACCCGCAGGTCCTTCGAGCGCAGGTTGGAGATCACCGACCGGGGGCCCCGGAGCTTCACGGTCACCGTGGCGTCCCCTCCCTCGGCCAGCATCAGGCCCCGGCTGGGGAGGGTATCCTCTTCCCCGATGAACTCAACGGCGACGTTAGCAAAGTCCTGGGTGATCTGGTTGCCCTGGGACGCGTCAACGAAGAGCCAGAACACAACGGCCAGCAGAAGGCTTAGTATGATGTATAGGATCTTATTGGCTTTTTCACTCATCCGTCTTTTCACCGTCCTTCTTCTCCTTCGCCAGCAGGCTCATGATGCCCTTGCGCTTCTTTCCCTGCTCCTCGTCCTCCTCCTGGGGCATCAGCTCATTGCGCAGCAGCTGATCCAACGTCTCCGTCATCAGGTGCCGCTTGAGCATCCCGCCCACGGCCACGGAGATAGAGCCCGTCTCCTCCGAAACCAGCACCACCACGGCATCGGAATTCTCGCTCATGCCGATGCCCGCCCGGTGGCGCATGCCCAGATCCCGGCTGAGGTTCACGTTCTTGCTCAGCGGGAGCATGCACCCCGCTCCCAGTATCCGGCCCTCCCGGACCAGTACCGCGCCGTCATGCATGGGAGCCTTGACGAAAAAGATATTCTTCAGGAGCTCGGAGGACACCTCCGCATCCAGCTTGGTACCGCTGCGCAGGTGCTCATCCAGCTGGTTGTGCCGCTCAAAGACGATCAGCGCTCCGGTGCGGGACTTGCTCATATCGCCGCAGGCCGCCACCGTCTCACTGATGGCGTTCTCAATGATGTGCCGGTCCACTTGGGGCTTGCTGAACATCTGGAGGAAGGGCAGACGGCTGCTGCCCACCTGCTCCAGCACCCGGCGGATCTCCGGTTGGAACAGCACCAGCAGGGCCACCACGCCCCACTCCACCACCTTATTCAGCACGAAGTTCAGCGCCTGCAGCCTGTCCACCGACAGCCACAGGGCGATGATGAACACCAGCACACCCTTGATGAGCCGGGAGGAATTGGTTTTCCGCACCAGCAGCAACAGCCGGTAGATCAGGTAGGCGATCACCAGAATATCCAGTACGTCCACCAGCCGCAGGGACATGGCGAAGCTGCTGAGCCGGTAGCCCAGATTTGTCAACACTTCCATGACGTCCATAGCTTCCCTCCATTGAAAAAGAATCCCATAAGTAGTTTACATTTTACTCTAAACCGTGAGAAAAAGCAACAAATTATCGTTCAGATTTTTTGCCGGAAACTGCCGTCGGATGGGAAAATACATTTTTCAGGCAAAAACAGCATCCGCAAGTCACTATATCCCAATTTTTCGAAACAATTTCACGATAAAATTCACAAAAAGTTTATATGGACGCACTCAAGGAATCGGTGAGGCGGCGCAAATTTCCGCAGAAATGCCCTCTGGTCAAGCCCTGCGGAATATGCTACAATGGAAAAAATCTGATCGGAAGAGGTGTTCCCACATGTACGATGAACTAACGGCGGTCGACGTCAAAAAGATGCAGGAGGAAATCGACTACCGCATTCGGGTCCTGCGCCCCAAGCTTATCGCGGACGTACAGACCGCCCGTGCCTTCGGCGACCTCAGTGAAAATTTCGAATACAAATGCGCCAAGCAGGAGAAAAACCGCAACGACAGCCGCATTCGCTACCTCCAGCGGATGGTCAGCACCGCCAAAGTGATCTCGGTGGACTCCGGAGCGGATACGGCGGGGCTGTTCGACAAGCTCGTCGTTTTTCATGAGAAGCTGGGCCGGGAAATGGAAATGCGCATCGTCACCACCCTCCGTGCCGACGCTGGCAAGGGCCTCATCAGCAAGGAGTCCCCCGTAGGCAGGGCCCTGCTGGGCCGCAGGGCGGGCGACCGGGTCCATGTGAAGGTCAGCGACGAGGTCCAGTACGATATGGTCATCCGGTCCATCGAGAAGGGGGAGGATGACGATTCCCTGGAGATCCGGAAATATTGACGAACGGGCGGGCCGTATAGGCCCGCCCGAGCTTTTTCAGCATTTTAGTACGCCACGCCCCAGATAATATCCGTACTGCAGTCCTTCCCGCACACGGGGCACTTTCCGTCGCTTCCGCTCTGGTCCAGGGGGATGCAGCGGGACGTAACGCCCGCCTTCTCCTTCATTGCCAGCTCGCAGTCCCTCGCCCCGCACCACTTGGTGTGGACAAAGCCGCCGCTGTTTTTCTCAATCAGCTCCTTGACCTGCTCCCAGGTTTCGGCGGCGAAGGTATTGTCCTCCAGGTTCTTCCTGGCTATGGCGAACATGTTGTCGTGGATTTCGTCCAGCAGCTTCGCCACCGCGCCCTCCAGTTCCGCCAGGGGCACAAATGCCTTTTCCCCGGTATCCCGGCGGGCGATGCAGCACTGGTCCTTCTCCATATCCTTGGGCCCGATCTCCACCCGCAGGGGCACGCCGCGCATTTCGTACTCGGCGAACTTCCAGCCAGGGGCCTTGTCGCTGTCGTCCAGCTTCACCCGCACGCCGGCCTTTTCCAGCCGGTCCTTCAAAGCCCGGGCGGCCTCAATCACGCCGGGCTTATGCTGGGCGATGGGCAGCACCACCGCCTGGATGGGCGCCACCCGGGGAGGCAGCACCAGGCCGTTGTCATCGCCGTGGGTCATGATGATGCCGCCGATGAGGCGGGTGCTGACGCCCCAGCTGGTCTGATGGGGGTGGTGGGGCTGGTTGTCCGCGCCGGTGAAGGTGATGTCGAAGGCCTTGGCAAAGCCGTCGCCGAAATAGTGGCTGGTGCCCGCCTGAAGGGCCTTCCGGTCGTGCATCATGCACTCCACGCAGTAGGTGTCCTCCGCACCGGAGAACTTCTCCTTCTCGGTCTTGCGGCCCTTGGTCACGGGCATAGCCAGGTAGTTCTCGCAGAAATCGGCGTAGAGGTTCAGAATCCGGACTGTCTCCTCCACAGCCTCCTCTGCGGTGGCGTGCATGGTGTGGCCCTCCTGCCACAGGAATTCCCGGTGGCGGAGGAAGGGACGGCTGGTCTTTTCCCAGCGCAGGACGCTGCACCACTGATTGTACAGCTTGGGCAGGTCCCGGTGGGAGTGGATGATATTTTTATAGTGCTCGCAGAACAGCGTCTCACTGGTGGGCCGGATGCAGTAGCGCTCCTCCAGCTTCTCGCTGCCGCCGCAGGTGACCCAGGCGCACTCGGGAGCGAAGCCCTCCACGTGGTCCTTCTCCTTCTGCAGCAGGCTCTCGGGAATCAGCATGGGCATCGCCACGTTTTCATGGCCGGTGGCCTTAAACTGACGGTCCAGCTCCTTCTGCATGTTTTCCCAGATGGCATATCCGTAAGGGCGGTAGATGAACATGCCCTTGATGCTGGAATAATCAATGAGCTCCGCCTTTTTGCAAACATCGGTGAACCACTGGGCGAAGTCCACGTCCCGGGCGGTGATGGCGTCCACCTGTCTCTGATCCTTAGCCATAGTTGTTTTCTCCTGAATCTATTTGAATTTAAGGTATATCCGCTGGTTTTCTATTGTAGCGGGATCGGCAGGAATTGTCAAGAGAGCATTCCCGCTATTGCGCAGTAAAAAGAGGCCAGACATGCCGTCCGGCCTCTCTATACCATTTATCGCGCAAAAATGATCTTCTCGCTGTTGAACATTCCTGCCAGTACGACCACGCCCAGCAGCGTCACGGCGGCGTTAACGCCCACCGTGGCCGCCACGCCCAGAGGCAGCGACGTAAAGGAAAACACCCCCATCATGCACTGGACGCTGTTGTACAGGGGGATGCAGTAGCTCGCCAGCTCCTGGGACGCACCGCCGCCGAACATGCCCACGATGCCCAGCCCCATGACCACCAGCATCACCGGCATGACATAGGTCTGCGCCTCCTTGATGGTCTTGGCGAAGGCGGAGAGGATGGATATAACGGTCACCAACACCAGTACCGTGGAGAAAATCACCGCCGCCAGCAGCAGATAGTCCTGAATGCTGTAAATATCCGCGCTGACACCCTCCGTCATGCCGCCCATCATTTTCGGCAGGGCCAGAACGGCTCCCACCGTACTGGAGGCTGCGGAGATCATGGAGATCAGCGCCAACGCCAGGATTTTCCCCAGAGCTACGTCGCTGCGGCGGATGGGCGTAATCAGCATGGTGGCGATCGTCCCCCGCTCCTTCTCCCCGGCGATGGACTCCGGCGCCACGGCGGCGCAGCCGGAATACAGGAATATCATCAGCAGCAGGGGCATCATCATAGCGAAGAAGCTCCCCGCCGCATCCTCCGCCGTCGCCAGGTCATAGCCCTCGCCGCCGGCGTTGACGTCGAACTTATTCACCATCTGAGCCTCATAGGCGTCCATCAGATCAACCACCGCCCGGTAGGCAAAGCTGGAATTGGTTGAGGCGGAGTTGTAGTAGACCTCCACATTGGGGGCCGGAGCGCCGGAGGACGCCTCATAGGCCGCGACAGCCTCGTCAAATCCCTCCGGGAACACCAGCAGCAGGTCCAGCTCCTGATTGGTCACCGCCTCTTTGGCCGCTTCCTCGTCCGTGCCGGTGATCAGGGAAAATCCCGTCTGCGGCAGCAGCGCCTCCATAGAGCCGGGCAGGCTCACCGCCTGGATGGCAGGCGTATAGTCCTCGTCCATGCCGAAGGCGCTGCCCATAGCGTTTCCCATGAAGGCATACATGATGTAAATCAAAACGCCCGGCATCAGGATGCTGACCACCATCCGCTTGTCTCCGAAGAACCGGGCCAGCTCCTTGTTCATAATCGTCAATACGCCGTTTCTCATTCCGCCTCACCTACCGTTTCCTTATAAATTTCGAAGAACCGGTCCTCCAGGCTCATGCCGCCGCAGACCCGGTCCAGGGTATCGCAGACGATCATTTTTCCGCTGATGATGATCCCCACCCGGTCGCAGAGCTTTTCAATCAGGCTGAAAATATGAGTGGAAACAATGATCGTCTTTCCCTCGTCCCGCAGCTGCTGGAGGAAGTCCGTCACCACCTTGGCGGTCAGCACGTCCAAACCGTTGGTGGGCTCGTCGAAGATGATGATGTCCGGATCATGGGCGATGGACACCACCAGGGACACCTTCTGCTTCATGCCGGTGGAGAGGTTAGTCACCTTTACCTCAGCGAACCTGTCAATGCCGAAGCGTTCGAACAGCTCCTTCTTCCGCTTGTCCCGGACGGCGGGCTCCACCTTGTGGAGCGCAGCAAAGAAGTCGAAGAGATAATTGGGGGTGAAGCAGTCCTCCAGCTTCAGCTCGCTGGTGAGAAAGCCGATACGGCCCCGAACCTTGCCCGGTTCCCGGACCACGCTGGCCCCGTCTACCAGCGCATCGCCGCTGTCAGGCCGGATCAGGGTCGCCAGCAGCCGCAGGGTGGTAGTCTTTCCCGCGCCATTGGGACCCAGCAGACCGAAGATCTCCCCCTCGTAGGCGGTAAAGCTGAGATGATTCACCGCCACACGGACCTTTTCCTTCGTCTTTTCCAGCTTCTGCTGCTTGGCAGACAGCTGGAAGGTCTTGGTCAGGTCCTGCACTTGCAGTAATTCGCGCATAGTTCCTCCTTTTCGGGCGTTCGCTCCCGCGCCCGATGATATATCGAGTCTCTTATATATCGTTTGGCGATACGTTTAATATATCACCGCTCGATAGGTTTGTCAAGCGGACACTTTTCACAAACATGTCCATCCCGGCTCCTTTCCGTGCCTCCCCCCTTTCCGCCAGCGACGGGAGTGTATCGCCGGCACACTTGAAAAACGGTAAAATCCGGCGGTCAAAAAGGTGCGGGGGCGTCGGCCCGCCTGTATCCTCCGCCTTGCCCTGCGCCATTTTCCGCGCCTCCTTTTTGCCGCTTTTCAAGCGCGTTGACTATACCACACAGACGGGGCGGACATCCGAAAATTTCCCAAACGGCAGAAATATTTCCCGAACAGCGCGGAGCTGTGGGACCAGCTTTGCGCCGCTTGCTCCACATTGTAGCATACTCCCTCCGCAAAGTCAACTCAAAAGAGTTAATTTTTTCTTAAGAAAACAGGTACACTAAAGTTATCTCATTTGAGTTAGGATGTGGCTTGAATGGCAGACGCGAAGACGGCGGTGCGCGCCAGGATTCTGGAGCTGTGCGCCCAGAGGAAAATATCAGTAAACCGGCTGGCAACCATCAGCGGCGTAACCCAATCCACCCTCAACAACATCGTCGGCGGACGCAACCACAGTGTCACCGTATCCACCATCAAGAAGCTCTGCGACGGACTGGATATTTCCCTGCGGGAGTTTTTCAACGTCCCCGCCTTCGACGAGCTGGAGCAGGAGATCCGGTAGCGGCCCCGGGAAAAGCCTGCGTTTTTTATGTTGCGAGAAATGGAAAACTATAGTATAATAGCCGAAATGCGGCAATGAGGAGGGATAGTATGATCCTGGAAACAGACCGGCTGGCCCTGCGGCGGCTGGAGAAATCGGACTTTGACGCCCTGGCGGCCATACTGCGGGACCCCCAGGCCATGTACGCCTATGAGCACGGTTTTTCAGAGGAGGAGGTCCGGCAGTGGCTGGACCGGCAGCTGGAGCGGTACGCCAAGTACGGCTTCGGTTTGTGGGCGGTGGCGGAGAAGGCGGACGGCGGCCTCATCGGCCAGTGCGGCGTGACCATGCAGGACTGCTGCGGACGGGAGGTTCCGGAGATCGGCTACCTCTTCCGCCGGGACAAGTGGCATCACGGCTTCGCTTCCGAGGCCGCGAAAGCCTGCAAGGAATATGCCTTTACTACCCTTGGTTTCCAAGAGGTATACTCCATTATCCGGGAGAACAACCTTCCCTCCCAGCGGGTAGCCCTCCGCAACGGCATGTCGGTGCGGGGTTCGTTTCTGAAGTACTACCATGGCATGGCAATGCGCCACCTGCTGTTCTCCGTCAAGCGGGGGTGGGACGCATGAACGTTACGCTGAAAGACCGCACGGCGGAGACTGCGGCGGTCTATTTTGAGAGGACCCGCTCCCCTATCATCCGGAAATTCCTGCCCCAGAAGGCGCAGACCCTGGAGGAGGCCCTGGCGGACTTCAGAAAATCCCAAGAGCCCGGCGCAAGAAGCTTTGGCCGGACCATCTGCGCCGACGGACAGTATGTCGGGGACGTATGGTGCTACTGCATAGACTCCGGCGGCAGCCCCCAGGCTATGGTGAGTTACTGTGTATTTGAGCAGGAGCTGTGGGGCCGGGGCGCAGCCTCGGAGGCCCTGGGACTGTTCCTGGAGGAAATTCGGGAGCGGTTCGGCCTGGAGCGGCTCGGAGCTTTCACGTTCATGGAAAATGCCGGCTCCATCCGGGTCCTGGAGAAAAACGGGTTCCGGCTGGCGGAGTCCTTCACGGAAAACGGGGTGGCATCCGGGTACTATGAACGAATCCCTTCCCTGTAAAGGAAAAAAGCTATACATGTTTGATCAATTCAATAAAGGAGAAACCCATTATGGCAATGGACATGACTTACTTTGACGCTATGGAGGCCAAGATCCCCCACGGCAAAGTCCGCACCCGCTTCGCCCCCTCCCCCACCGGCTACATGCACGTGGGCAACCTGCGCACCGCCCTCTACACCTGGCTTATCGCCCGCAATGGCGGCGGCACCTTTATCCTGCGTATCGAGGACACGGACCAGGGACGCCTGGTGGAGGGCGCGACGGATGTGATCTACCGCACCATGGCCGAGTGCGGCCTGACCCACGACGAGGGCCCCGACGTAGGCGGCCCCGTGGCCCCCTATATCCAGTCGGAGCGGCGGGACACCTACGGCAGGTACGCCCGGCTGCTGGTGGAGAAGGGCTTCGCCTACTACTGCTTCTGCGAGAAGAGCGAGAGCGAGGAGGACTCCGGCAACTTCGACCGCGCGGCGGACCCCTGCCGCTCCCTCAGCCCCGAGGAGGCCCAGGCCCGCGTGGACGCCGGGGAGCCCTACGTCATCCGCCAGAAAATCCCCGAGGGCGGGAGCGTCACCTTCCACGATGCCATCTTCGGCGACATCACCGTGGACAACGCCACCCTGGACGATCAGATCCTCCTCAAGCGGGACGGCCTGCCCACCTACAACTTCGCCAACGTCATTGATGACCACCTCATGGGCATCACCCACGTGGTCCGGGGCAGCGAATACCTCAGCTCCGCCCCCAAATACAACCTTCTCTACCAGTCCTTCGGCTGGGAGGTACCCACCTACGTCCACTGCTCCCCCGTCATGCGGGACCAGCACAACAAAATGTCCAAACGCCATGGCGACCCCTCCTACGAGGACCTGAAGGCCCAGGGCTATCTCACCGAGGCCATCCTGAACTACGTGGCCCTTCTGGGCTGGAGCCCCCGGGGGGAGCAGGCGGAGCGGGAGGTGTTCTCTCTCACCGAGCTGGCGGAGGTGTTCGACATCGCGGGGATTTCGAAGTCCCCTGCTATCTTCGACATTGAGAAGCTGACCCACTTCAACGCCCTGTATCTC
>VSNB01000044.1 GCA_009774055.1 Clostridiales bacterium | reverse complement strand
AGGAACCACCGCCACCACCGCCGCCGCCAGACAGACGATGGGCGTATATACCCGTGCAAAGCGGGTGATAAACTTCTCGCTGGATGCCTTTTTCTCCGATGCGTGCTCCACCATTTCCAGGATCTTGCTGGCGGTGGATTCGCCGAAGGACTTTTCCACCCGGATTTCCAGCGCGCCGCTGAGGTTGATGCACCCGGCCATAACCTGCTGCCCGGGCCCGATGTCCCGGGGGACAGATTCACCGGTCAGGGCCGCAGTATCCAGCTGGGACGCGCCCTCCAGCACCACGCCGTCCAAAGGAATCTTTTCGCCGGGACGAACCAGAATGGTCTGACCAATTTGTACTTCCTCGGCCTCCACTTCCCTGCTCTGGCCGTTCTCCAGCAGATTGGCATGGTCAGGCCGGACGTCCAGCAAGGCGGAAATGGATTTGCGGGAGGAGGACACGGCTTTGGTTTGAAAATACTCGCCCAAACGGTACAGCAGGAACACCATGACGCCCTCGGGAATTTCGCCGATGCATACCGCGCCGATACCGGCAATAGCCATCAGAAAACTCTCGCCGAAAATGTCGCCGCGGCGGATATTGTTCACCGCCTGGATAATGATCTCTGCGGCAACCACAGCAAAGGCCGCCAAAAGAACCGCTGCCGCCGCCCAGGACGGTTCGCTCAAAAAGACTTTCAGCAGCAGTCCCGCTACCAGAAGGACCGCGCCCACACCCAAGGTCATCAGCTCTTTGCGGGCCTCGCCTGGGTCCTGCTCGTGGTTATGGTCATGACCGCAATTGCAACCATCGCCGTGATCGTGGTGGTGACCGCAGCATTCGCCGTGGTGGTCATGATCGTGTCCGCAGCAATGGTCGTGATGATGCTCGTGACCGTGACCGCAGCAATGATCATGATGATGGTCGTGATCATGGTGATGGTGTTCATGGCTGTCCTCATGGGTATGGCAGTGATCGTGCTCCCTATGCTCGTGGTGATGTTCATGTTCATGTTCATGGACATGAGCCGACTGTATTCCTTTCTCTTCCATTGGTTACCCCTCCCTTTCTTCCATAACGTGGTCAAAGGCCATAGCAAAAATCTGACCGATGTGGGCATCGTCCAAAGAGTAGTAAACCACTCTCCCCTGCTTGCGGCATTTAACGATCCGGGAAACCTTCAGCAGCCGCAGCTGGTGGCTGATAGCGCTCTGGTTCATCCCCAGCAACGCCGCCAGGTCGCATACGCACATTTCCTCGATGTTCAGCGCACAGATAATCCGGGCCCGGGTACTATCCCCAAAGACCTTGAAGAGCTCGGACACCTCGTAAACCGGCTCTTCATCGGGCATTTTTTCCTTGACGCGGACCAATACGTCCTCATGGATGACGCTGACCTCGCATACCTCTATCGGTTCTCGCTCCATATCTCAACCTCCCTGCCATATCCTTGAATAAGTGAATATATGAGCAACTGTTCATGCTTTAGATTATACACAGACTGTTTGATTTGTCAAGAGGTATCTGCAAAAATTTTTACGGCAGTCCCCCGCCGTGGCGAGGAACTGCCGTATCTTACAGGAGGTAGTTATTTTCTTTGTCCGCCACCTGCAGCGCCTTCAGCTTGTAGGAAGCGAATCCCTCTACAACGAGCGGTTCCGTTTTACAGATCGCTTCGGCTTCCTCATAGCTTTCCGCCCGCAGGATATACATGCCGGCAACGCCGGGATAGCCCTTAAAAACGCCGGCAAGTTCTATGCGCCCTGCTTCATCCAGGCTTTTCAGATTGGCGACATGCCGCTCGACGGCGGCTTTTGTGAGCCGGTTGTATGATTTTGTTTTTTCTATGAACATGACGTACAGCCACTTTTCCATATGTCCGCCTCCTTTTAGTGAAAGCTCCCAGACTGCCTGCATGGCAGCCCGGGAGCCTTGCAAATGAAGTGTTCGGTTATTGCGCCAGCCTTAGAACGCCTTGCCGTCGCAGCCCAGGACGTCGATCAGTTTGTGCTTGACCAGTTCCTTGATAGCGGCGCGGGCGGGCTTCAGGTACTCACGGGGATCGAACTTGTCGGGATGCTCGGTGAAGAACTGGCGGATAGTGCCGGTCATAGCCAGACGCAGGTCGGAGTCAATGTTGATCTTGCACACAGCGCTACGGGCGGCCTGACGGAGCTGCTCCTCGGGGATGCCCACGGCATCGGGCATCTTGCCGCCGTTGGCATTGACCATCTTTACAAACTCCTGGGGCACGGAAGAGGAGCCGTGGAGCACGATGGGGAAGCCGGGCAGGCGTCTGACAACCTCGTCGAGGATGTCGAAGCGCAGGGGCGGGGGTACCAGCTCGCCCTTCTCGTTGCGGGTGCACTGGGCGGCGGTGAACTTGTACGCGCCGTGGCTGGTACCGATGGCGATGGCCAAGGAGTCGCAGCCGGTCTTGTTCACGAACTCTTCCACTTCCTCGGGGCGGGTGTAGGAGGAGTCCTCAGCGGAAACCTGGACCTCGTCCTCTACGCCGGCCAGACTGCCCAGCTCGGCCTCGACCACAACGCCGTGGTCGTGCGCATACTCGACCACCTTCTTGGTAATCTCGATGTTCTCAGCGAAGGGCTTGCTGGAAGCGTCGATCATAACGGAGGTAAAGCCGCCGTCGATGCAGCTCTTGCAGGTTTCAAAGCTGTCGCCGTGGTCCAAATGCAGGCAGATGGGCAGACCCGTCTCGATGATGGCGGCCTCCACCAGCTTGACCAGGTAGGTGTGGTTGGCATAGGCGCGGGCACCCTTGGAGACTTGAAGAATCAGGGGCGCGCTGACTTCCTTGGCAGCTTCGGTGATTCCCTGGACGATCTCCATGTTGTTGACATTGAAGGCGCCGATGGCATAACCGCCGTTATAAGCCTTCTTAAACATTTCGGTAGTAGTAACAAGGGGCATGATAGTAGTCCTCCTTATGGTGAAGTTAGGTTTATTTTACCACATTTCCAAGAGATTGCAACAGCTAAGTGGAAAAAAGCCGTTCATCACGGAAGTTTGTACAATTTGCCGCTTCAGAAAGTCGGACAGCGCAAAAAACCGGGGATTTGCTGGTAAAATTCAGTTTACAAACCCGGAAAATCTTGCTATACTTAAATGCAAAAGCAAAGCAGCGCCACAGCTTTGTGAAATAATCTTTTGATTCTTTTCTTTATAGAGGAAAAGGATGCACACAGAAAATTGGGAGGAATTCAATACTATGTTAAAAGGCGCATGCATTATCGGCCAGTCCGGCGGTCCCACTTCCGTTATCAACGCCAGCGCATACGGCGTTATCCGCACCGCTCTGGACAGTGAGGCCATTACCAAGGTATACGGCGCGGAGCACGGCATCAAGGGCGTACTCAACGACCGTCTCATCGACATGTCCCAGGAGGATGCGAGCGAGCTGGAGCTGCTTCTCTACACCCCCTCTTCCGCCCTGGGCTCCTGCCGCTACAAAATCGCGGACCCCGATGTGGACGACACCGACTATAGGCGCATTCTGGAAGTGTTCCAGAAGCACGACGTCCGCTACTTCTTCTATAACGGCGGCAACGACTCCATGGACACCTGCAACAAGATCAGCAAGTATATGCAGAAGGTAGGCTATGAATGCCGCGTTATGGGCGTGCCTAAGACCATCGACAACGACCTCTTCGGTACGGACCACTGCCCCGGCTTCTCCTCTGCCGCAAAGTATATCGCCACCAGCTGCATGGAGGTCTATCAGGATGCCCGGGTATATGATACCGGCATGATCTGCATCATTGAGATCATGGGCCGCCACGCCGGCTGGCTTACCGCCGCTTCCGGACTGGCCTCCGCTATGGGTGCGGGCCCCGACCTCATCTACCTCCCTGAGACGGACTTTGAAATGGACAAGTTCCTGGACGAGGTGCAGAAGGTGTACCGTGAAAAGGGCAACTGCATGGTTGCTGTATCCGAGGGCATCCACTACGCCGACGGTTCCTTCGTCTCCGAGGCTGAGACAAGCGCTACCGACGGTTTCGGCCATGCTCAGTTGGGCGGTCTGGCCTCCATGCTGGCTGAGGTGGTCAAGAAGAAGACCGGCGCCAAGGTCCGGGGCATCGAGCTGAGCCTGCTCCAGCGCTGCGGCGCGCACCTGGCCTCCCAGACTGACATTGACGAGTCCTTCATGGCCGGTAAAGCTGCGGTGGAGAACGCCGTGGCGGGCCTCACCGACAAGATGGTGGGCTTCGAGCGGTGCATTGAGGACGGCAAGTACGTCTGCAAAACCAAGCTCTTCAACCTCACCGACGTGGCCAACACCGAGAAAAAGGTTCCCATTGAGTGGATCAACGCCGGGCATAACGGCGTAACCCAGGCGTTCATTGACTACGCCCTCCCCCTCATCCAGGGCGAAACCCAGATGAGGAAGGAGAACGGCCTGCCCCGGTTTGCTAAGCTGAAGAAGGTGCTGGCGAAATGAAAGCAAAGCTCCATTTTGATAAAGAATGCTGCATTTTTATTCGCGCCTGTACAAAAGATAAGAAAGTTGTTGATTTCCGCTATGAAAGGCCTCAGCGTATCTCTGACCAAATGTTGACACAGGAGGCACGCACAATCTTTTTAGACATGAAAGCTAAATCTTTCCAGAATATTTCTGAACTCATCGGAATTTTTATTGCTCGAGATGAAAGTCAGCTTAACACATTTTTAAATTAACATATTTTAAAAGCAGCCGGTCCCCTTCCCCGGGGACCGGCTGTACTTATTTCCGCTCAAGATTAAACAAAACTTAACCTTTGTTCAATCTGTGCGATGACCATTGTAATATTCTTCCGCAACAGTCATAAGTCCCGCCAGGACGCGGGCCATGTCCACCATCTCTTCGTCCGTCAGCCCCAGCATTTCATCTTCCCTGGCTGCGTCAGGATTCCGGCTTACAACGGTCCCACTATCCAGCGTCACTACAAATCTGGCATATGGACCGCTGATCGTCCCATCTGCCCTTTGCGGGTCGGCCACAGTAACGTTCACATTGATCTGGTCCTCTCCTGCCCACAGGGCGTTTCCCTCAGCCCGTTTGCCCTCAAAAGCCGGCCCAAGAAATGCGGGATCGGCATAATAGAGGGATCCCCTCGGGTCGAACTCCGTTGGAAGCAGCCACTCCACGTAGGAGGCGTCCAACCCGCTAATGAGAACCCCTGTCCCCTGCTCACGGAAGGAAAGGGTCGAACCGATAATAAGCGTCCTCAGTTCCGGCGCGGTATAAAACGCGGAAACAGCACTGTCCGGAGTTTCCAGGATCATCAGCACGCTGGGTTTTTCCTCACAGGCATACAGCCACAGCGTGGAACCGTCCGCCAGAGAAAGCGTCAGGATGGTGTAGTCCGCCTCCCCTGCCCCGTTGCCACTGTAGGCATCCGCCTCGCTGTCCCAGGTATAGAACCTGCTCCCCCGCTCCGCCTCTTTTAGGCAGCGAACCAGTTCGGATGTGTCTCCATCGAACATCCTAATATCTTTTTCCTCTAGCTCCATCAGTAACTCCGCCAGCGGGGACCAGACATCGTCCGGATGGTCCTGGGCATAGGTACCGTAGTTTTTTAGGTTTTCCAAAAGGCTGAGATTCTCATCCCAGTCATCCTCCAGCCACCACAGACTGTCGTACAGCCGTCCCTCCGCCTGGAAGGTCCCCAGCAGGTTTTCGTCGGTATTGACCAACTCCTCACTGCTTGCCAGCAGCGCGTTGATCTCCTCCATGAAGGCGTTGATGGCCCAGGGGTCGTATTGGTGCTGCTCCGCGTATTCGGGGTCAAAAATCAGATCAAATTCCACGGAGTTTTCCTGCACCGCCACTTCCTCGCCGCTGGCCGTCAGATAAAACAGTTTGTAGCGGTACTCACAGCTCCCGCCGCCCATCCAGGGCGTATATTCCAGCAAATAGTCCTCCCCGCCCAGTCTGCATAGATAGAAGGATGTCCACCCCACGTGGGGCGAGCCGGCCTCCCCCGTCCAGACAGGCGAGGACATGGAGAAGGGGATAAATTGCAGATTCCAGAGCGTTAGCCCCGCATCCGTTACCTTCCGCTGTGCCAGCACATCCATCCGCCCATCGTGGTCCAGATCGACATGCGTACTCTTCCGGTATCCTGCCAGTTCGCTCGTCCAGGTGTCCCCCATATCGTAGGAAATCATGGAAACCGCGTTCGGATCGCTCCCATGCGCGCCAACATCCATATACACAGCGTCTGCATACGCAAAAAAGCCGATCTCCAGTACCTGCCCGTCCGGCAGTTCGATCTCTTCCCAGCTCTCTCCGCCGTCCTTGGTGATAAAACAGGGCGCGCCGCCGAAAAGCTGCTGGGCCACGATCAGCCGGTCCGGGCTCAAAAAACCAACATCCGCGATACGTCCGCCTGTTCCAGGCATGGCTACCTCGGTCCAGGTCATGCCTCCGTCCCCCGTCTTATAGACATAGGTATCCGCTGCCGTCCCCTCCCTGCCGTAGCAGGCGGCCAGCCAGCCGTCTGCAGGTGAAACCAGCTTTGCCCAGACATCTGGGGAGCCCTCCAGGTACTTTGCGCTGTTCCGTCCCGCAAGATCATCATCCGCCCACGCCCGGGGCGCGGGGATGGGCTCGCCGTTCAGAAATTCTGTTGTATCGCCATATTGGTAGTCGATATACGGTATACCGTCCTCATCAAGCGTAATCTTTGCGGTCCGCCAGGCGTCGTCCGGCCTGTTCGTTCTGGTTTCGGGAGCGGGTCGTCCCGTATCATCCGGCGTATCCGCCGCTTTGGCCCGCCCGAAGGCGGCCAGGACCGACAGGGAAAGGACAATCACTACAGCCGCCATCACGCTGACCAGATGCCTGGGCCGATGGGCAATGCGCTGCATGCGCTCCTTCAAGCTTCGTTTTCCGCCGCTCATGGTGGTGGAAAAGCGCAGCAGGTCGGCGGGCTGCGCCTTGGAGGTAACCAACGCCAGCAGCGTCTCGCCATAGGCGGCCCGTTCCCCATCGCCCAGCCGCTTCAGCGCGCCCTCGTCACAAGCCAGCTCTCCATCCCGGCGGCTGTATACCGCTGCCAACCACACCAACGGATTCCACCAGTGTACCGCCAATGCCGCACCCCGCAGAACGCTCCACAGGTGGTCCCGGTGGTTGTAGTGAGTCAGCTCATGGGCCAGCACATGCCTCAGCATGGCGGGATTTCCCGACGCTTCCTCCGTTATGTAGATCGCCGGGTTCAGCAGCCCCACCAAGCAGGGAGACGGCAAAGCGGAGGCCGCATATACCGGGATGGGTGAACTTATGCCCTCCAGAGGCCGGCGTACCCGATGCAGCCGTCTGGAAAAGTGGAGATTGGATATGATAAGCAAGAATCCCATTCCCGCCGCGCCAGCGGCCCAGATCCACATCAGCAGCTCCAGCGAGCTGACCCTATCCGCGTATCGCGCCATCTTCTCTCCGCCGTTTTCCGGGCGGGAGCGGTCAAATTCCGTAATCGCTCCATCCGCCCGTACAGAGACACTGGACTCCCCTATAGGGGCAGAATCAACCGGCAGGACATAAACGCGCTCTTCCCGAAAGCTCTCCGGCGGTTCCCAGGACGGCAGCCGGGGTATGGTTACCGACAAAGCAAGCGATCCCGGCACCAGTAGCCTTATCAGAACAACAGCCCAGATACCGTACCGCAGCCCTGCGCTGATCCTCCTTCCCGCTACCCAGCGCAGGAGGAGAACCACAACAATCAGCGCACTGGCGGAAGCCGCCCACGCCAACAGCATATCTGTCATTTCTCCACCTCCTTTTCCGCCTGAGCCAGAATTTCCCGCAGCTCGGCAATTTCCTCCCTGGTCAGCGCCTGCCGCTGGGCCATGGCGCTCATCATCAGCCCCACGCTGCCACGGTAAACCCGGTCCAGGAAGCTCTTTGTTTCAGAGATCTCCGCGCTCTCTTGTTCTACAGCTGGTGTATAGGATTTTCCCTTGCCGGATATTTCGCAGTGAACAAGACCCTTTTCCTCCATCCGGCGCAGCGTAGTGATGGTGGTGCTCTTAGCCCAGCCCACGGTTTTGCTCAAATTTGCCACCATCTGCATGACCGTCTGGGGATTCTCCCGCCACAAGCAGTCCAGCACACTCCATTCACTGCCTGTCAGTTTGATTGGTTCCATGGCATATCCTCCTTTGGTTTACTTTGTAGACCTATCATATCACAACTGGTCTACATTGTCAACCAATTTTTTGCATGAAAACAGCCCCGTCTGTAACAGACGGGGCTGTTTTCATGTCTTTTTCCAGCGGGCAAGCTTTGGAAGAAAGTCCTGGAGGTAAGGACGCACCTTTTCCGGGGCTGCTCCCTGTTCCTTGACCATAATGTTCGTACAGAAGTCGATCATTTCCTCTACCGTACAGTCCTGCACATAGGCGCCGCCATCGTAGCACCATTTGCAGTAGTCCTGGTTAATGCTGCCGTCTGCGTCGCGGCCCATGACATCGTCCGTCAGCGGCATCCCGCAGCTCTGGCAGATCAATTGCCGGGGACTGTCCAGAAGGGTGTTGATTGAGACTTGGAACACCTCCGAAAGCTTTTTCAGAAGATCGGAGGAGGGCAGCGTCTCCCCCCTCTCCCACCGGGATACCGCCTGCCGGGTGATGAACATCCGGTCTGCCAGCTCCTGCTGGGACAGTCCATTTTTCTCCCGCAGCTGAATCAATACATCCTTGCACTCCATTGCTTTACGCTCCTTTGTTGAAGATGCTGCAAGCATATCACAAAACCCATCAGCAGTAAAGCAACTAAAAGTTGCCCCCTATCTGCCCAGCAGCTTCTCCAGCGCGGCCAGACGCAGGCACACGCAGAACACATCAATAGCCGCTTCCAGCTCCGCCACCGGAGGCAGGCTTGGGGCGATGCGGATATTGCTGTCCCTGGGATCGATGCCGTTGGGGAAAGTGGCTCCGGCACTGGTCATGACCACGCCTGCTTCCTTGCAGAGGGCCAGCGTGCGCTTGGCCAGGCCGTCGGCGGTGTCCAGGCTGACAAAGTAGCCGCCGGTGGGCCGCTTCCATGAGGCGATGCCAAGGGGCGCGATCTCCCGGTCCAGGGCGTCCAGCACAGCCTTGAATTTGGGTCCCAGAATGGCGGCGTGCTTCTTCATCAGCTCCAGAGTATGGTCCTTGTCCTTGAGGTAGCGGACATGGCGGAGCTGGTTGACCTTGTCGTAGCTGATGGTCTGGTAGGTCATGAGGCTTACCATATGTTTGATATTGTCCACGCTGGAGGCCATGACGGAGACGCCCGCGCCGGGGAAGGTCACCTTTGAGGTGGAGGCGTACTCAAAGACCATGTCCGGATTCCCCGCCTCGCGGCAGAGGGAAAGGATGTCCGGGAAGGGCACGTAGTCCCCCTCAAACTCGTGGATGCAGTAGGCGTTGTCCCACATGACCACAAAGTCGGCGGCGGCAGGTTTCAAGCGTGCGATGCGGCCGATGGTTTCCGCGCTGTAGATGATCCCCTCGGGATTGGAGTACTTGGGGACACACCAGATGCCCTTGACGGCAGGGTCCTTGACAGCGGCTTCCACTGCGTCCATGTCGGGGCCGGTTTCGGTCATGGGGATGGTAATCAGCTCCATGCCGAAGGATTTGGTTACGTTAAAATGCCGGTCATAACCCGGAGACGGGCACAGGAATTTTACCGTATCCAGCTTGCTCCAGGGCTTCTCACTGTGGAGCAGGCCATGGGTATACGCCTTGGCAATGGTATCATACATCAAGGTCAGGCTGGCGTTGCCGCCGATAAAGCACTCCTCCGGCCTGCAGCCCAGAATCTCCGCGAAATACTGCTTCGCGCAGGGCAGGCCGGTGAGCTCGCCATAGTTGCGGACATCGAAACCCGCCTCCACGCAGTCCTCCGGCTTGCTGAGTACGGTCAGCATATCGCTGACCAGATCCAGCTGCTCCTTCCCCGGCTTGCCCCGGGACATATCCAGCTTCAGGCCCCTGCCCTTCAGCTCCGCAAACCGGTGCGATACCGACGCGTATTCGGCCTCCAGCTGGGCGGGGGACATTTTTCCGTATTCCATAGTTATCCTTCTCCTTTTCTCCCGCAGTGCGGGCATGTAATGATTTTCCGTCAGCGCCCCTGGGCCTGGAGGCCCAGCAGCGCCGCGCCGATGATCCCGGCGTCGTTGCCCAGCTTGGCTTTCGCCAGTCGGGTGTGCCTGTCGGCCTCCCGGCCAAAACAGTCCTCCAGGACCATGCGCTGAAGCGGCAGCAGCAGGTCCTCGTCCCGCTCATGGCTGACGCCGCCGCCCAGAGCGATAACCTCCGGCTGGAAGATATTGACGAAGTTGGACAGGCCGTCGGCCAGGTAGCGCAGGTACTGGTCCACCACCGCCCGGGCGGCGGCATCGCCCTTCCGCATAGCTTCGAAGGCTGTGCAGCCGTCTACCCGGCTGAGGTCGCCGCCCACCATGCCCCACATGATGGAGTCCCTGCTCTGATCCATGGCGGCCATGGTCTGGCGGATCAGTGCGTTGGCGGAGGCGTACCGTTCCCAGCAGCCCTTTCGGCCGCAAGTACACTGCTCGCCGCCATGGACCAGCACGATGTGCCCGCCCTCCCCCGCGCAGCCGTTGATGCCGGTGTGAATTCTTCCGTTCAGAATAATGCCGGTGCCGATGCCAGTGCCGAGGGTAACCAGAATCAAGCTCTCAATGTTTTTGTCCTCGTAGTGGTAGTACTCCCCCAGGGCTGCGCAGTCTGCGTCATTGCCCAGGTGGACGGGTACATCGTCCCACCGGCGGTGGAACATCTCCGCTACCGGCATAAACCGGATGGGGATGTTCACAGTCTTGATCACTACGCCCCACTTGTCGTCCACCGGACCGGGAAATCCCATGCCTACCGAGGCCACTTGATCCCGGGGCACATGGTTCTCCTCTATCAGGTCAATTGCCATTTTCGCCAGGGTATCCCCCATCTGCTCCATAGAAGTAAATTGCAGGGGCTGCTTTCTGGTGGCGGTGATGCGGTAATTCTCATCCACCAGGCCGGCCTTCAGATTGGTACCGCCGATGTCGATGCCGATATAGTACATGCCGTCTCCTCCTCCGCTCAGTCAATATTGTTCAAACCGTCGTACAGTTCGTTGAAAGACTTTACTATAGTAAGCTTCAGAATTCATGACAAAAAAGGAGGGGCGGACAAAGCGCGCAGGGCAAGGCGGAGGACGCAGGCGGGCTGACGCCCGCCAAGGACGACAACGCGGCCATCCGCGCTTTGTACCCCCGAGCTTTTGCCAGGAATTCTGATGATTGCTATAGGCTGCATCTGCCATAGGACAGCTCCCGGTTTTCCCCGAACTCCAACAGGAAGCACTTGGCCAGCTCCTCCACCGTAATCTCCAGCGCGGTGAAAAACTGGCTGTAAGCGAAATCCCAGGCCGGGGTGCCCTCTTCAAAATGGCTTGTAATCAGGGATTCCGTCACCTGGTCCAGCTGATACATCTTCAAGTGTATCAGCTCGTGGACGATGACCTCCTCCAGATTCTCCTGCTCGGGATTTGCGGCGTTCAGCAACAGGACCGCCGTCCGTCCGCCTATGCCCCCTGGACGTGGCGTTCCAGTTCGTCGGCCAGCTGCTGGGCGGCGTTGAAGCCATACTTCTTATGCCGGTTGTTCATAACCGCCACCTCGACAATTGTGGCAAGGTTCCGCCCCGGCTGGACCGGAATGGTGATAATGGGAAGCTCAATCCCAAGAATATTCACCTTTTCCTCATCCAGGCCCAGACGGTCATAGAACTTGTCCTCCCGCCAGCGCTCCAAATGGATCACCAGATCTACCTGAGACTCCGGCTTTACCGCGCTCATGCCCAGCAGCTGCTGCACATCCACCACGCCGATGCCGCGCAGCTCGATGTAGTGCCGGATGAGCTCCGGCGCCTTGCCCAGCAGCTGGTCCGCCACCCGGCGGATGTCCACCGCGTCATCCGCTACCAGACGGTGGCCTCGCTTGATCAGCTCAATGGCCGTCTCGCTCTTGCCCACGCCGCTGTCGCCGGTAATCAGGACCCCCTCGCCGTAAATGTCCAGCAAACCGCCGTGGCGGGTAATGGTGGGGGCCAGCGCCTGGGACAGATATTCGATTACCTTGGTAGTAAAGACCACCGTAGTGTCCGTCGTATGCAGCAGCGTCCGCCGGTGCTTCCGGGCCATGGCCAGGCACTCCGGGTAGATGTCCAGATCCCGGGATACGACCAGGGCCGGGATGTCATATTCAAAGAGGCGGGAAAAGCTGCTGCTGCGATGCTCCGGCTCCATACTCTCCAGCATCTTCGTCTCCGCCATGCCGATCACCTGCAAACGCCTGGGATCAAAATAATCGAAAAAACCTACTAGCTGCAGGCCGGGCCGGTTCACGTCCCGGATGCCCACCAGCGCCGTGTCAAAGTCGTCTCCCTTGTTGACTACCGCCAATTGCAGGTGCTCTACTAAATCACAGACCTTGACGCCGCCCCTCATCTCGTCCTGTTGGATCATACGCCTTGCCTCCCTGTTCTGCGGCCCGGACAGGAACCGCAGTCTTTTGATTGGATGAGGAATATTATAGTATAAATGGGGCGGCTTGACAAGGGTAAGAAAAAGTTTTGAGAAAATCGAAAATTGTGCTTGCATTTTGTGTCAAACTCTGCTATTATATCCAAAGGTGCTTTTTGCATCGCTCTGATTTTGAAACAGCAAGGAGGTGCAACGGATGGCAAAGTGTCAATTCTGTGACAAGGGCGTTACCTTCGGGATCAAGGTTTCTCACTCCCACAGACGTTCCAATCGCACGTGGAAGCCCAATGTCAAGCGCGTGAAGGCGATCGTCGACGGTACCCCCCGCCATGTATATGTTTGTACCCGGTGTCTGCGTTCCGGTAAAGTCACCCGTGCTGTCTGACATAGACAAGCGGAACAAGCGGCGCTATCCAAAAAGGATAGCGCCTTTTTTGATAGATGTGCCATCTCCCGCTACGTTTCGGGGGAAACAGCCACAGAAAAGGAGCGGATCAAATGACTGCGGAGCATAACGACGAGCTGCTGCCCAACGGGCAGGACTCCGTCATGGTATATTTTAATCCAGAGCTGCTGCAAAGTCTGGCGGACTTGTCCGCCGAAAAGCGGCAGAATTTTCAAGAGCTGCTATCCGCCGCCGAGGACGGCGATCTGGACGCCGCCTATCAGCTGGGGCAGCACTACTGCCGCGGAACCGGCGGCGCGCCCAAGGACGAGGCGCAGGGCTTCCGCTGGTTCGTCAAGGCGGCCGATGGGGACCACATCGCCGCCCAGTACAGCCTTGGCATGTGCTGGTGCCGGGGCATTGGTACGGAGAAGGACTCCAAAAAAGGGGCGAAGCTGCTCTCCGGCGCGGCGGAACAGGGGTATCCCCCCGCCATCTGCGAGCTGGGGCTCTGCTACGAGCTGGGCAGCGGCGTGGAAATGGATAAACGGCGGGCGGCAGAGCTCTACCGGGAGGCCGCTGAGCAGGATTTTGCCCCCGCCCAGTGCAACCTGGGATTCTTCTACTACCGTGGTATCGGCGTAGAGGAGAACGACCAGGAGGCCGCCATGTGGTTTGCCAAGGCCGCCCAGCAGGGTTACGCCCGGGCCCAGATGCTCATGGGCGAATGCTTTGAAAATGGCTACGGCGTGGAGAAGGACCCGGATAAGGCCGTTACCCTCTACCGCGCTTCCCATAAGCAGGGCTATGAGCCGGGCACCTGCGCCTTAGGCGTGTGTTACGACAGGGGCATCGGCGTGGAGGAGAACCGGGAAAAGGCCGCGCAGTTGTACATAGAGGCGGCGGAAGAGGGCTACCCCCGGGCCCAGTACCTGCTGGGCCAGTGCTACGAGTTCGGCCACGGTCTGGAGAAGGACGAGGTCAAGGCTGCGGAGTACTACCGCCTGTCCCATGAAAATGGCTTCATTCCCGGCACCTGCGCCTTGGGGCTGTGCTATGAAACCGGTATGGGGGTGCAGCCAGACGCGGCGCTTGCGGTAGAGCTGTACCGTCAAGCGGCGGAGGCCGGTCACGTTCCCGCCCAGTGCAACCTGGGATTCTGCTACTACCAGGGCATCGGCGTGAAGGAAGACAACGAGGAGGCGGTGCGCTGGTTTGCCGCCGCCGCTGAACAGGACTACCCCCGCGCGCTGAACCTGCTGGGTGAATGCTATGATTTTGGTTACGGCCTGGAAAAGGACGAAGCCAAGGCCGCCCAGCTCTACGCCGCCGCCGGCGAACGGGGCTATACGCCCGCCTTTACCGCCCTGGGGCTGTGCTATGAGCTGGGGCGCGGTACGGAAATGAATCTGGAAAAGGCCGTTTCCCTGTACCGCAAAGCCGCCGAGGGCGGAGACGCCAGAGGACAGTGCAACCTTGGCTACTGCTGCTATCAAGGGATTGGCATGGAAGTAGACGACGCCGAAGCCGTCAAATGGTTTACCAAGTCTGCGGAAAAAGGATATCCCAGAGCTAAGTTCCTGCTGGGACAATGCTGCGAGTTCGGCTATGGCACGGAGAAGGACGAGGCCAGGGCCGTGGCGCTCTATCAGGAGTCCTGGGAGGGCCGGCACGTTCCCGCAGCCTGCGCCCTGGGCCTCTGTTATGAGCTTGGAAAGAGCGTGGGGCAGGATAAGGCCAAGGCCGTAGAGTACTATACGCTTGGAGCTGAAGCGGGTGACGCCCGAGCTCAGTGCAATTTGGGGTTCTGCTACTATCAGGGGATCGGTATTCCGGTTGACGATGCGGCGGCTGTCAAGTGGTTTGAGAAGTCCGCCCAGCAAAACTATCCCCGGGCCCAGTTCCTGCTGGGCGAATGCTACGACAACGGCTATGGCGTGGAGGAGGACGAGGCCAAGGCGGCAGAGCTCTACCGCCAGTCCCATGAGGCCGGCCATATCCCCGCCACCTGCGCCCTGGGGCTGTGCTACGAGGTGGGCGCGGGAGTGGAGCAGGATAAGGCTAAAGCTGTGGAGCTCTACCGGCAGGCAGCCGAGGCCGGCCATGTCCGTGCCCAATGCAACCTGGGCTTCTGCTACTATCGGGGCATCGGCGTGGAGGAAGACAACGACCAGGCTGTCGCATGGTTTAAGCGGGCGGCGGACGGCGGCTATCTCCGCGCGATTCATCTTCTGGCGGAATGCCATGAAAACGGCTACGGCGTAGAGAAAGACGAGGTCCGGGCGGCCCAGCTTTACCGCTCTGCCCATGAGCAGGGCTACTCCCCTTCTACCTGTGCCCTGGGCGTCTGCTACGAATATGGAGACGGCGTGGAGAAGGATGAGGTCTATGCGGCGAAGCTTTATCTCCAGGCCGCTGAGTCCGGCAATATCCGCGCGCAGTGCAACTACGGCTACTGTTGTTACCGCGGCATCGGCGTGGAGGAGAACGACCAGGAAGCGGTCAAATGGTTCACAAAAGCCGCCGAGGCTGGCAGCTCCCGGGCTCAAATGCTGCTGGGTGAATGCTATGACAACGGCTACGGCGTGACAGAGGACCCCCAGAAGGCGTTCCAATACTACCGCCAGGCCCATGAGGCTGGCTATGTTCCCGCCGCCTGCGCACTGGGCCTGTGCTATGAGCTGGGCACCGGGGTGGCGGAGGACAAGGAACAGGCAGCGCGGCTCTACCGGCAAGCCGCCGAGGCGGGCAACGCCCGGGCTCAGTGCAATCTGGGGTTCTTCTATTATCACGGCATTGCGGTGGAAGAGGACGACGCGGAGGCGTTCCGGCTGTTTTCCCAGGCCGCGCAACATGGGCACCACCGGGCCGAGTTCTTCCTGGGCGAATGCTATGAAAACGGTCGGGGCGTGTCCAAGGACCTGGCGAAGGCGGTCAAATTCTACACAAAATCCCAGGAAGGCGGCTATGCTGGCGGCACGTTCGCGCTGGGACGGTGCTGGGAAAATGGCATCGGGGTCAAGCAGGACCTGAAAAAAGCGTTGACGCTCTATCAGCAAGCCGCCAGGCAGGGGCACGAGGAGGCGGAGGAGGCCGTCAAGCGGCTGCAGAAGAAATCCTTCAAATGGCCCTGGCAGAAAAAGCTCTGATTCTTTTTCGGTATTACAAAAAGAGTCCCTCCAGGACGGTTTTATTGCCGTTCTGGAGGGATTCTTATTTCCGTGATTTATTCTGCTCTCATCAAACCAGTTTCTCAAGGAAGCCTGCACGCTTGTTACCAAGGGCACATGCTGCCAGCGATTACGGCGAACCTCGCCGCCTCTGCCCCATTAGTTCAGGCAGCAGATCCTCCACTTCCGGATACATGAAAAAACCCGCCC
>VSNB01000043.1 GCA_009774055.1 Clostridiales bacterium | reverse complement strand
ACTTTGGGGGGTGGTGTGCCGCCCCCCAGTGGTTCCGGGGGGGGGGGCGCGCCCCCCCCCCGGCCGGCCGCGGGCCCTCTGCCGCGCAAGTTAAGAAAGGATGGATTTTATGAAAACGATAAAACGCAGGCTGCTCTCGCTGGTTCTGGCGATGGCGATGGTCCTGACGCTCGCGCCGGGGGCGCTGGCGACTGGTGGTAATACTCTTACGCTCAATCCGCCAAGCAACTTAAAGGTAGGTTCAGTCACCTCTGGTTCAATAACTGTAAGCGGGCTTCCTAGCGGTGTTACTGCAGCGGACTGTACATGGAACTCTGCGACCCCAAGTGTTGTAACCGTTGATAAGGGTACTGTGACAGTTGTTGGAGCTGGTGAGTCCAAAGTAACCGCTTCTTATGCGGATACCACAACAACTCCTGGTAGCACAGTAAACTATTCCGGAGAATGCACAGTATCGGTTGCGGCGGCAGACACAACCCCGTCCGTTACCAAGGTTGAACTTTCTCCCAAGACTTTGACCTTTAATGCGGGAGTAACTGCTGGTCAGATGTTGACTGCTACCGTAACCGGCACCAACGTTGATAATGTGAATCCGACTTGGGATGTTCAACCCAGTGGCGTAGTTACTCTTAGTGCTGCAAGTGGTAAATCCATTACTGTAACTCCCATTTCAAACACTACTGCGAATGCTAAGACTGCTACAATCACTGTTACAGCAGGGACTCAGACCGATACCTGCTCCGTAACAGTTCAGCCGACAAGCACCACCCCCACCATCACGCTGACCCCTGCCGCAAACTCTGTCGCGGCCAACAAGACTCTGGGTCTGACCGTCGCAACGACCAATGCCCCTGTCGGCGCGACAGTTGTTATGGAAGTTACCCCCGGCACTGGCGCGGGCACCGTGAGCGGCAGCGGCAGCTCCTATACCTTCACCCCCAGCAAGGAAGGCACCGTTACGATCACCGCCAAGCTGATGGCGGCGGGTGCAGCTGCGGGCACAACCCCGCTGGCCACTTCAGAAGTCAAAACGATTACCGTCACCGCCGCCGAGAAGGGCGCAACCCTTACCACAAATTATTCCCAGATTTCCGTCGGCGGAGTGGCTACCCTGACGGTCAAGCCGACAGGCTATGTCGCCGGTACGGACTATGATTACGTTTCCTGGACGGTCAGCCAGAGCGGTGCGGTCGTATCCATGAGCAGTACCACCAATTCGCTTACCAATACGGCTACCGGACTCGCCGCAGGCACAGTCAGCATTACCGCTAGCCTGATGAAAAATGGCGTTGGTACCCCCGTCGTTACAACGAATTCTGTTTCTATCACAGTTAAGAACAACGCGGTTACCATCAGCACGGTTCAGAACGGCAGCGCTATTAGCAGATATGACCTGGCTGGCTACGGCAGCTATGTCACACTGTATGCAAATATTGCAAATGCCAATACCAGCGGTTACTCCTACTACTGGTCTACGCCCAACAATAACGTTATTTCTCTGGATTACAATTATAACAATTATGTCCATATCCAGGCTCTTAGCGTGGGACAGACCACTTTGACGGTAACCGTAACCCAAAACAATGCCACTATCGGCACCGCATCCATTCCGGTTACCGTTGGTCAGAGCGGCCTCCAGCCCTCTGTCACCGTGTCCGGCTACACCGATTATCTGTTCTCCGAGCGTGACAGTCTGAACAAGAGCTCTGTTGTGAGCCAGATTGAGTCTCTGGTAAGCAACTACAGCGGTCGGCGTCTGTATTCCGTGGTG
The DNA here is from genome assembly GCA_009774055.1 of Clostridiales bacterium. Taxonomy (GTDB): domain Bacteria; phylum Bacillota; class Clostridia; order Oscillospirales; family Oscillospiraceae; genus Pelethomonas. The sequence continues at coordinate 14,817 of VSNB01000043.1, read as the reverse complement.
TTCTCCAACGTGGACAGCACCTACGGCAACCTGTCCGCCACCCGCAACGGCACTTACTACGCCGACGGTGTGACCACCTCCACCGGCGGACGCCTGTCCGACATCGTGTTCTCCCCCCGGCAGGTTGGTAAGGCCACTTTCAGCTTCTCCGCTTACTACTCCCTCAACGGTATTGTCCAGAATAACTCTCCCCTCTCCGGCGTACTGACCATCGAGGTCAAGGACGGCGTTTCCTCCTCCGGCGACATCACCTACACCGCCGACCTGGGCAAGGACGTTGCCTTCGACCTGCGGGACTTCGAGGACTACTACTACAACAAGACCCGGGGCACCCTCAGCTATGTGACCTTCACCCTGCCCTCCGGCGGCACCCTGTACTATGACGGCGGACGCCTGCCCAGCAGCAACTCCTGCTACGCCTCCCCCAGCCGGACCCAGATCGACCTGGCGGGCATCTACTTCACCCCCACCGGCACCACCGCCACCCGTCCCGGCTCCGTCCGCATCAATTTCACCGCCTACGGCAGCCGCAACTACTCCGGCGGCACCTCCGGCACCGTGGTGATCAACTACCTCAGCGGCTCCGCTAAGGACATCACCTACACCCCCTCCGGCAAGAGCGTCAGCCTCCGGGCCAGCGACTTTACCGAGGCGTACCGCCAGGCGGTGGGCTCCACCGCCCCCAGCGGCCTGACCATCCAGTTCCAGGACGTGCCCTCCTACGGCACCCTGACCTACAAGGATTCCAGCCGCAGCAACTCCTCCACCGTGACCCTGCGCTCCAGCAATATCAAGAACTACAAGTTCACCACCCGCTCCTCCGGCTCCAACCAGCTTGCGGACGTGACCTACACCCCCTCCGGCAGCCGGAATGAGTCCATCACCTACATTGCCTACAACGGCAACACCCCCCAGTTCACCGGCAAGGTGGTCTTTAACCCCACCGTGGTGGACAACAACATGTCCGTGACCTTCACCGGCGGCCAGACCATCACCCTGGATTACCAGCGGTTCGTCCAGGCCAACGCCTCGGTCATGGCCAGCACCACCCGCATCCGCTTCATGAGCCTGCCGGTGTACGGCACTCTGACCTACAACGGCGCGACGGTCAGCGCGGCGGGCACGGACATCGTCCCCAGCCTGCTGGGCAACGTGGTCTACCGCTCCAGCAGCGCCACCACCGTGACGGATAAAGTGGTCTTCACCTGCTACAACGCCGCCGGCGACGTGGTAGGCGGCGGCCAGGTCAATCTGAACTCCACCGGAACCGGCGGCAATAACGGCGGCGTGACCAACATCAGCCAGTTCAAGGACGTGAATCCCAACGCCTGGTACGCCTCCGACCTGAGCATCCTCCTCAGCCGCGGCATCATGCAGGGCAAGCTGGAGGGCAAGTTCGATCCTCTGGGCCAGCTGAAGTACGGCGAGGCGCTGAAGATCTTCCTCCTGTCCGCCGGCTACTCCGCCCAGGAGGGCACCGGCAAGGATTGGGCCGCTGGCTACAAGACTCTGGCGGTAAACAACGGCTGGATCAGCAGCGACGTTGATCTGGACGCCAAGATCACCCGCAACGCCATGGCGGAGCTGGCCGCGAAGGTCCTGGGCCTGAGCGCCACCAGCAGCGTGCCCCCCGCATGGAAGGACGGCACCTCCAACGGCTACGCCAACGCGCTGTACTACACCAGCCCCCAGATTCTGGTGGGCAACGCCGACGGCACCTTCAAGGGCAACGACACCCTGCAGCGTCAGGAGATCTGCAAGATCGCGGCCCGGGTGCTCAACTACAAGAGCAACCAGCAGTCCAGCCAGCTCCCCGGCTGGCTGAGCTGAGAAGCCGGCGGCAATGCAATTGATCTGATCTGAAGCAGGCCCCCCGCGCCATATGGCGCGGGGGGCTTTTTGCGTCAGGGCTCTTCGGCTGTGATGGGGGCGGTGCGGTAGAGGAACTTGACCTGTCCCCCGGCCTCGTTCCCGCCGGCGAAGGAGCGGCAGCCGTCCGCCGCTTTGGACATGGCCTCCAGGCGGTCCGCCAGGTCCGTCAGATCGCCGGCGTCGAGGATTTTCCGGACGCCCTTGTCGTTGAACTCGCGGAGGCCGTCATCCAGCTCCCCCGCGCCGTCGCAGAGCCGGGCCACGCCGTCGGTCAGGGCGGGGAGGGAGGACTGGAGGGACTGGATGCCGCCGCCCAGCTGGGCCGCGCCCTGGCTGAGGGTGTCCGCCCCCTGGCTGACCCCCTCCGCGCCGGAGGCCAGCTCTGCCGCGCCGCCGGACGCCTGGGCCACCCCGTCGGCGTACTGCCGCAGGCCCTGACAAAAGGCATGGCAGCTGTCCAGGGAGGCCTTCACCCCGGCGATCTGCCGGGCGGCGGGGCTGTCGCCCAGGGAGGCCGCCGCGCCGTCCAGGACCTGGGCGTAGTTGTCAGCGGTCAGCTCCGGGACCTGGACCCCGGCGGCGGTGAGCTGACGGGCGGCGGAGTCCAGGAGGCTCTGGAACATCTGCTCCGCACCGCCGTTGAGGGTGTCGTTCTGGGCGGCGAGCTGGTCCAGGCCCGCCTGGAGGGCGGCGGATCCGTCCTTGAGCTGGGCCGCGCCGGATTGCAGCGCGTCCGCCCCGCTCTGGAGGGAGTCCGCGCCGCCGGCCAGCTGCTCCACACCGGAGGCCAGCCCGCCGGACTTCTCCAGCAGCTCCTCCAGGCCGTCATAGAGCCGCCCGGAGCCGTCCAGGAGTTGGTTCATGGCATCCTCCAGCTCCGCCAGGGCGTCGCCCAGGCCCTCCGCGTCCGAGAGCTTTTCCGTATCCAGCCGGGCGAAGGGCTCGCAGACGGCGGCGGTGAATGTGGTTTCCAGCCGGAAATCCGTCACGTCGGCGGTGATCTCCAGGTACTCGGGGAGGTCGAAGTCCTCCTCGTCCAGCCCCAGGCTCTCCCGCAAGCCCGGCAGGGCTAGGCCAACTACGGCCAGCCGGTCGCCGTCATTGCAGAGCCTGCCGTTGGCGACGTCCACATTGGCGAAGCGGCCGCTGTCCAGCGCCACCGCCGTGATCATGGCGAAGGGGACGCAGATGCGCTCCGTTTCGCCGCCGATGGAAACCTCCTGGTACTGGCGGTTGACGTATTCGAAGCGGATGGACACCCGGCCGCTCTTCCCGGCCAGCTGCTCAGGGTCGATGGGCCGGCCGTCCAGGGTGTAGCGGACAGATACCTCCACCGGCAGGTCCTGGTCGGAGGTTCCCTGGCTGTAGACGTCGCCGCCATTGGCCTCCCAGATCCGGCCCGGGCCGTCGGGGGAGAAGGCCGCGCCGCCCTTCACGTCCTCCACCTGGTCCAGGACGGCGGCGTCCTCCAGGCGGTCCAGGCCCTCGGGGTTCTTCAGCCAGTCGCTGACGATGATTTTCTCCACCGCGCCGTCGGGCCCGGCCAGGACGTACACCGTCTCGTCCCGGTAGGCGGCGGGGCCGGAGGCGGGCTCGGCGGCGGAGAGCGTCACAGGGGCGGCGGAACCGGGGGCGGAAACGGCCCGGGCGCATACCGCGCCGCCAACGCCGCCGAGAGCCAGCGCCCCGCTGAGTCCGAGGGCCGTGAGCTTCACAGATGTCTTTTTCATTTTACATAAACCTCCTGATTTGAGATAAAGTCGTTGTTTTTGTTGTTTTTTCGGTTAAGATGCCGCATGCCCGCCGTGGTGGCGCAGACAAGGCGGTCGCATAGCAGCAGCAGGGCCGGCAGGATGAGGATGACGGACGCCATGCTGATGAGGGCCCCCCGGGCCATGAGCATGCACATGGAGCTGATGATGTCGATGTCCGAGTACAGGGCCACGCCGAAGGTGGCGGCAAAGAGGCCCATGCCGGAGACGATGATGGAGGGAACCGATGTAGCGAGGGCGGTGTGGACCGCCTTCTTCTTATCCGCCCCGCCCAGCCGCTCGACCTTGTAGCGGGTGGTCATGAGGATGGCGTAATCCACCGTGGCCCCCAGCTGGATGGTGCTGATGCAGATGGGGGCGATGAAGGGCAGGCTCTGGCCCAGGTAGTGGGGCAGGCCCAGGTTGACGAAGATAGCCGCCTCGATGACCGCGATGAGCAGGAAGGGCAGGGTGAAGCTCTTTTCCACCAGTGCGATGATGAGGAAGATGGCGATGATGGACACGGTATTGACCACCTGGAAATCACGGTCGGTGGTTTCGATCATATCCTTCATGCAGGGGGCCTCGCCGATGAGCATCCCGGCAGGGTCGCAGTCCTTGAGAATGGCGCCCAGCTGATCCAGCTGCCGGCCCGCCTCATCGCTGGCTACCTTGTATTCGGAATTCACCAGAAGCAGCTCCCACTTGCCGCTGTCCAGCCGGTCCGTCACGCTCTCCGGAAGAAACCCCTCGGGAATCCGGAAGCCCGTCACGGACTCCAGGCCCAGCACGCAGCGCACGCCGTCCACGGCCTCCATTTTCCGGATCATGGCCCGGACCTCTTTGGCGGGGACGCCGGAGTCCACCAGGAGCATGTGGGTGGAGGCCACGCCGAAATCCTCGCTGAGCTTTTCGTTGGCGATGACGTAGGCCATATCCTCCGGCAGGCACTGGCCCATGTCGTAGTAGACCTCGCTGTTGGTCCTGTTGTAGCCGTACAACGCCGGAGGAATGACCAGGGCGAAGATCACCAGGAACAGGGGGAATCCCTTCACCACCCCGGAGGCCAGATGCCGGGCGTTGGGAATCAGGGCCCGGTGGCGGGTTTTCTGCAGAGGCTTGTCGAAGACCAGAATCAGGCTGGGCAGAACCGTCACGCACCCGATAACTCCCAGCAGCACGCCCTTAGCCATGACGATGCCTAAATCGCGGCCCATGGTGAAGGTCATGAAACACAGGGCGATGAAGCCGGCAATGGTGGTGATGGAGGACCCGGTCACCGAGGCGAGGGTGGCCTGGACGGCGGCGGCCATGGCCTCCCCCTTCTCCCCGTGGAGGGCGCGCTGCTCGTTGTAGCTGTTCCAGAGGAAGATGGAATAGTCCATGGTGACCGCCAGCTGCAGCACGGCGGACAGGGCCTTGGTGATGTAGGATATCTCTCCCATGAAGTAGTTGGTGCCCAGGTTGAGGAGGATCATCATGCCGATACTGGCCAGGAACACGAAGGGGGCCAGCCAGCTGTCCAGCAGAAGCAGCATGGCCCCGCAGGCCAGGGCCACGGCGATGCCCACATAGATGGGCTCCTCCTTCTCGCACAGGTCCTTCAGGTCGGTGACCAGGGCGGACATGCCGGAGACGAAGCACTGGCTCCCGGCGATGGAGCGGATCTCCCGGATGGCGTCCATGGTCAGGTCCGAGGAGGTGGAGGTGTCGAAGAACACCGCCATCATGGTGGCGTTCCCGGCGTTGAAGGCATCGTAGAGCCTCTCCGGCAGCAGCTCCATGGGGACCGTAATGTCCAGCAGGGAGTCGTACCACAGGACCGACTCCACATGGTCCACCTGCTCGATCTTATCTTTCAGGGCGGACACGTCCCTGGCGGGCATATCCTCCAGGATCAGGAGGGAGAAGGCCCCCTTGCCGAACTCCTCCAGCAGCTCGTTCTGACCGACAACCGTCTCCATATCCGCCGGGAGATAATCCAGCATATCGTAGTTGATCCGGGTGCCCGCCATGCCCAGTGCGGCGGGAATCATCAGCAGCAGTGTGACGATCAAAATAGGTACGCGGCATTTCACGACCGCTTTGGAAAAACGCATGAGTTTAATAACTTCCTTTCGTTGCAATCTGTTGAGGGACGGCGGCACGCAGGGCTTTGCGGCTATGGGACGCGCCGTCTTATTCGTACTCCTGTACCTCAAAGTACTCCGTTTCAATGACGTCGGGACGCTGGTTCTTGACGATCTTCACCGTGCTGACGGCTACGCAGAGGTTCAGAACCCCCTCCGCCAGCAGGGCGGCGCCCAGCAGGACGGTCAGCAGCATGGCGCTCTCCCAGGGACGGAAGATCAGGACCATGCCCACCGCCCCGGCGGCGACCGCCAGCAGCAGCACCACCCACCAGGCGGCAATCCCGAACCGGCGGGCGTCGATGCTGATCTGGATCTTGAACAGCCCGTCTGTCAGAATGGCGACCCCCATGGCGACGCAGATAAAGTCCAGTACGCCGCTGGTCCGCAGCAGGGAGATCACACCCAGGGCGATCAACAGGATCCCGAACTCCAGATCGTACTGAAAGGCCAGCCGAAACAGGTCCCGGGAGAAATACCCCACCAGCTTGACCGCGCCAAACACGATCATCGCCGCGCCCAGCATCCGTCCCGCCGCCACCGCCGCCTGCTCCGGCAGGACGATGAACAGCACGCCTGCCGCGCAGAACACCGCCGACATGACGATGTATCCCGTCTTGGCAATCCGCATGGGCGTTACAGAACGGTTTTCCATTGCTACACCTCCTTTTGGCCCCGGAATGCCGGGTTTTTTCTTTACATCCCGCAGTATAGCGCGAAGCGGCCTCCTTGAACATGGGCAAAAGGAAGCCCCGTGCCCAGAAAACGGGCACGGGGACGCATATGACCAAAATTCAGACAGAGAGGGGGTCTTTGCCTAACGGCTTCTCCGGCCAGCCCAGGCGCAGGCGGCTGACCTGCCGGAAATAGGCGGCGATGTCCCAGCGCATCCCCTCGTTGAGCCAGTCGATGACCGTCCCGAAGAGGGCGCAGCGGTGGAAGTGGATGAGGACGGCCCTGTCCTCCTCCGCCAGTCCGGCGGGAAGGGCCTCCACGTAGGCGGACACCACGTGCTGGCACAGCTTCATCAGGTGCCGCTCGAATATGTCCCGGCTCAGGGAGTTGTAGATGTGGTAGACCGCCCGCTTATTCTGGGCCACGAACTCCACGATGGCGTCGCACCCCTCCTCCGCCGAGGCGACGGTGGGGTGCCGCTGGATCATGACGGCGGCCTGCTCCCCGACGATCTCCTCCAGCAGGGCGGGCAGGTCTTCAAAATGGTAATAAAAAGAGTTGCGATTTACGCCGCAGTCCTCTACAATATCCTTAACGGTGATCTGATTGAGGGGCCGCTGGCTGAGGAGCTTGAGGAAGGACGCCTTGATGGCGTTCCGGGTAAAGTTCGGCATAGCCACCCTCCGTTTGGTTTGTTAAGAAGCTGTATTCATCGGCGAGGGATGCGGTCCGGGCGAGGGATTTTGCCGTCCCGCAAGGCAAAAATCCCAGGAATACTTGGCGTATTGCAAGATTTTTTAACGCGGCAGGGCGGCAAAAGACCCGCCCAGGCGGTGCTCAACGCCTGTGAATACAGATTCCGAGCTTCATTGTAGCACAGCGGCCCGGTTTTGGAAAGATAGAAAACCGCCAAAAATCCGCCGTCCCGCCGGAGGCCCGGCTGTGGACGGCTTACAGGAAGGAGCGACAGGCTATGGCGATCGACCGGCTGATCGGCATTCTGGCCATTCTGCTGCGGGAGGAGAAGGCCACCGCCGCCCAGCTGGCGGCGCGGCTGGAGGTAGACCAGCGGACCATCTACCGGGACATGGAGCGGCTGTGCCGGGCAGGCATCCCCCTGCGGTCCCAGCGGGGGAAAAACGGCGGCATTTCCATAATGGAAGGCTACGCCATGGAGCGTACGCTCCTGACGGACGCGGACCGGGGCGCCATCCTGGCGGGCCTCAGGAGCCTGGACAGCGTGTCCGGCACGGGGTATTACAGGCATCTCATGGAGAAGCTGCCCCAGTCCCGGGAAGCGGCGGCGGACGACTGCGTGGTCATCGACCTGGCCAGCTGGTACGGCCCTGCCCTGGCCCCCCGGCTGGCGGAATTGAAGGAGGCCTGCGCCGGTCACAGGGCGGTGCGGTTTACCTACTGCGCCCCGGCGGGGGACAGCCGGCGGGTGGTGGAGCCGGACAAGCTGGTGTTCCGTTGGTCCAGCTGGTACCTCCACGGCTGGTGCCGGGAGCGGGAAGACTGGCGGCTGTTCAAGCTGGGCCGGATGCTGGACCTGGAGGTGCTGACGGAGGAATTTGCCCCCCGGGACGCGCCCTGGCCCATTACGCCGCCGAAGCGGGTCTATCCGGAGACGCTGGAAGCGGTGGTCCGCTTCCAGCCCGCCGCCCGGTGGCGGCTCATCGACGAGTACGGCGCGGAGAGCTTTACCCGGGAGGCGGACGGGACCCTGCTGTTCCGGCGGGGCTTTCCGGACAGGGCGGAGCTGATCCGGTGGGCGCTGAGCTTTCTGGACCAGGCGGAGGTGCTGGAGCCGGCGGAGGTACGGGCGGAAATATGCCGCATGGCGGAAATTCTCCGCGAGAAATATGACAAATAGATGTCATATTATGTGTGGTACAATGGACGCACCATACGAAAAGGAGGATTACGGTCATGACGGAATCCAGATGCGGTATTTTGTGCAGCGGGTGCTCGTTCAAGGGCAGCGCGGGCTGCAAGGGGTGCGTACAGATCGAGAAGCCCTTCTGGGGCGAGAGCTGCCCGGTGAAAAACTGCTGCGAGGGAAAGGGGCATGCCCACTGCGGACAGTGCCCGGAATTTCCCTGCCAGCTTCTGCACCAGTTCGCCTACGACCCTCAGCAGGGGGACAACGGCCTGCGTATCGAGCAGTGCCGGAAGTGGAAGGCGGAGGCGTAAGATGGCATCCAGTCTGAGCTATGTGGAGTTTGTCATGGAGCAGCTGGGCGGGGCGGGCGTCATCACCTGCCGCCGGATGTTCGGCGAGTACGGGCTGTACTGCGACGGAAAGTACTTCGCCTGCGTCTGCGGGGACCGCCTGCTGGTAAAAATCACCCCCGCCGGGAAGGCCCTGCTGCCGGACTGCCCCAGAGGCGTCCCCTACGAGGGCGGCGGCGAAATGCTCCTCCCGGACGCGGAGGACCGGGAGACGCTGACGGAGCTGGCGCGGGTGACCTGCGCGGCCCTGCCGGAGAAGAAGCCCCGGAAGAAAGCCGCGAAGAAGGAGTGATCCCATGGACAAGATCGACTACAAGAAAACGGAAAAACACCTCTATCTCCCCAAGGCCCCGGCCATCGTCCAGGTACCGGAAATGGCCTTCTTCGCCGTGGACGGCGCGGGGGACCCCAATACCTCCCCGGCGTACCAGCAGGCCATGGAGATTCTGTACGGCCTGAGCTTCACGGTGAAGATGAGCAGGATGTCCGGCGAGGAGCCGGCGGGGTACTTCGACTACGTGGTCCCGCCCCTGGAGGGCCTGTGGTGGACGGACGATCCCGGCTTTGACGGCAAGCCCCCGGCGGACAAGAACGATTTCCGCTGGACCAGCCTCATCCGCCAGCCGGATTTTGTCACGGAAGACATATTCGGCTGGGCTCTGGAGCGGCTGGCGAAGAAGAAGCCGGAGCTGGACCTGTCGAAGGCCCGGTTCCTCCGCTGGGAGGAGGGGCTGTGCGCCCATCTCCTCCACATCGGGCCCTATGACGAAGAGCCGGCAAGCATCGACAAGCTAGATACCTTTACAGAGAAAGAGGGATATTCCGTCGACTTCTCCGAGACAAGGCGGCACCATGAAATCTACCTTGGCGACCCGAGGCGCACCGCGCCGGAGAAGCTGAAAACCGTGATCCGGCACCCGGTGAAAAAAGCCTGACAGGAAAATATGAAACAGCCTCTTGACATACATAGAATATCTAGGTATACTATACCTAGATATTCTATGTATTGTCGGGAGGTTTTCTTATGGCGAAGAAGGAGGCCGCCAGCACGGCTATGCTGGTGCTGGCCCTGTTGAAGCAGGGGGAGATGTACGGCTACCAGATCATCGAAGAGCTGGACAGGCGCAGCGAGCACGTGTTCCAGATGAAGGAGGGCACCCTGTACCCGGTGCTCCACGGCCTGGAGAAGGACCGGCTGGTCACCGCCCGGGAGGCGGTGACGGACAAGGGCCGCACCCGGCGGTACTACGCCGTGACGGAGAAGGGCCTGTGGGCTTTGGAGGAGAAGGAGCAGGAGTGGCGGACCTTCTCCAAGGCGGTGACGGCCATCCTGGCCGGAGCGTGAGGCGGCCATGAACCGGTTGGAATGGCTGGACACAGCTACGCGAAAGATTCTCTTCCTCCCGGACCGGAAGGCCGTCCGGAAGGAACTGGAGGCCCATTTTGAGGACCTGCGGGATGCCCGCAGGCTGGATGATGAGGCCGCCGCAGCGGCCATGGGCGACCCGGAGGCCGTTGCGGAGGAGCTGGGGCGGCTGCACCGGCCCTGGTGGGGCTGGGTGTGGCGGGCGAGCCGGATCGTTCTGCTGCTGGCGCTCGTCCTGTGGCTCTTGTGCGTGCGGGAGTATGGCTTCGGCGAGTTCAAGACCTGGATGTACAACATGCCGCCGCTGCCGGAGGGGGTTACGGAGCGCGATCCATTCTCCGGCAGCACTCAGGCGGGAAGCGTGTCCGTATCGGAGGTGTGGTATCCGACGGGCGCAAAGAATTTGGGACATTACCGCCTCACTGTCCCGATGGCCTGGCTGGAGCAGCGGACCTGCCAGACCTCGGATGAGAGCAGCCCGTTGCGCGGGGAGCCCCGCTGCCGCCTGCGGGTCTGCCTGCGGGCGGACACCTGGAAGTTCTGGGCCGTTGCGCCCCGGAGCGGGAAGATGATCCCCGCCGTCTCGGACAGCGAGGGGAACCGGTATGACCTGGGACCCAGCAAGTGGAGGACGGATCTGGAGGAAAGTGGATGCAGCGCCTGGCAGGGGCCATTCAGCGCCTGGTATCTGGTGGCCTTGGAGCTGCCGGGGCCGGAGGACGTGCCGGAGTGGGTGGAGCTCTCCGTGGGCTGCGGCGGGGACACGGTCCGGATCAACCTGGAAACGGAGGCGATATCATGAGGACACGAAAGCGCCGCTTCCGCGCCTTTCGGAATCTGTTGATCGCCGTCCTATTCCTGACGGCCGCATGGTGGCGCATGGGGTGCCCCATGCCCACCCGGACCATGGAGCTCCACCGCAGCGAAGAGGTCTATCTCATTGACCGCTCCACCATCGTCTTCTCCTGCGAGAGCGAGGGGGAGCGGATGCTGGGCGACCCAGTGATGCTGGTGGCGCTGTCAAAGCGCACCATCCAGACCTACTCCGATACCCACCCCTTCAACGTCTGGCCTAAGAACCCGGAGGGGGCGACCCTGGTCGCCCTGCCCTCGGAGCTGGAATATGAGCCCGCTTTGGTGGTAGGGCTGGTGGCGGTAGAGCCCCCCGCCCTGGCGGAGACGGCACAGCTGACCATCGACGTGACCGGCGGAGAGGGGCCGGCCCGCATCGTGAGCGGGGAGAAGAGCGGCGCGGTCTTTCTGTTCCGGCTGGAGGAAACCGAGGACCAGCCGCTGGACCGCCTCTTCCACACCACCGAGCTGCCGCCCTATACCCTGACGTTTTTCGCCCCGGACGGGACGATGCTGGAAACGACGGCAGACACGGAGAATTGAGGTGCCCGCCATGAATGAAAAAAGCTGGCTGGACACAGCCACGGCAAAGATTCGCTTCCGCCCGGACCGGAGAGCCGTCCGCCGGGAGCTGGAGGCCCACCTGGAGGACCTGCGGGAACATACCGGCCTGACGGAGCAGGCCGCCCTGGAGGCCATGGGCGACCCCGGCAGGATTGCGGAGGAGCTGGGCCGCATCCACCGGCCCTGGCTGGGGTATTTGTGGCGGGCGAGCCAGATCGCGCTGGCGGGAACGGCGGTATTCTGCTGCCTGCTGGCGATTCTGGCCGAGGCCGTCTATCAGCCTCTGGGACGGCTGGCAGGCGGGCTGGAAAGCCTCCTGGCACCGGTCCCTTTCACGGAAGCCGCAGAGGAGCAGGAGGTATCCTCCGGCATGGCTGTGGAAACCGGCGGCTATACGATCCGGGCAGAGCGGGCAGTCCTGCGAAGAGACGAGGACGGCCCCTGGACCCTGGCTGTGGACCTCCGGATCGGTCTGGGCTGGCGGAGGGAGCCCCTTATCCTGCAGAATGCATGGTCCGGCGCGCGAAGCAGCGCCGGAGCCTGCGGCCAGCGCACCGCTGCGTATTCCGCCAGCTGGCTCTTCTGGCAGAAAGCCTGCATTGCAGTGGAGGTCCCGGAGGACGCGGAATGGGCGGAGCTGGACTTCGGCTGGGGCGAACGGAGACGGACGCTGCGGATTGATCTGACAGAGGAGGCGGAGACATGAGGAGGAAGCGAACGCCCTGGCCCCGCTGGGCGAAGTCCCTGCGGAATCTGACCGCCGCGCTTTTGCTGCTGGCCGCTGCCTGGGAGGCCCTGGATATGCCCCTGCCCGCCGGGGCGGAGTTCCGGCGGCTGGAGCGGCAGTCCCTGGCCCCGCCCTCCGAGATCGCGGCGGTCATCCCGACGGGGGAGCCCTTCTCGCCGCGGATCTGGCTCGGCTTTGGAGAGGGCTGGGCGATCGCGGGAACGCCCTACAGGCTTTCCCGCACGCTGTCTGATTCGCGCATCTACCCCCTGTCCGGCGGTCTGGAGCTGATCTGCCTGGGGCGCGGCGTCGTGCGCCATGACAAGACGGGCCAGCCGCTGGCCCACGCCGTTTACGCCACCCTCCAGCCCCCGGCGGACAGTATGAGGGCCGTGCTGACGCTCCGCAACGCCGACGGGGACTTTACCGCCGAAGGCGTCCGGGAGGGCGGGCTGTTCCTCTTCCGCCTCCGCCCGGAAGGACGCGCCGCCATGCACGGCTTCTGGTTTTCACCGGACGGATATTCCTACGAACTGACGTTTTACAATGGGGACGGGATGATGCTGGAGTCCGCGGCGGCCGGATTTTTTACCGGATGAGGATGCTTTCCGCCTGGCGGTAATCCTTTTGCTCGTCTCTTCCGCTGCCGTCCAATATCCATGGCGCTCCCGCACCGGCAGGAACGCACATCGGGCCGCTGTTGACATTGCCGCTGTAACACTATATAATTGGGAAAAAGGAACGGGGCCGCAAGCGCGCGGGCCATGCGTTCAGCGGGACTTAACCGGAAAAGACGCCAGCGGAAGGCGGCTGCTTGGAGAGGAGATATGACATGCTGAATATTTTTGGTGGAATCGGCCTGGCGGGGAGCTTGGCTTCCCTGGTCTGGCTGATTATCGCACATGTTCGGGACAAAAAGAAGGACGGCCCCATTATTTTGTTTTTCATGTGCTTCCTCCTTTTCGCCGGCAGCGGTTTTTTATACTCGGCCGGTTTTGAAATAAAACTGCCCAGTAAGGATGAAGCGGACATTGTGCAGGAAGACGCAGAGGAGCCGCAGGATGCCGAACCCGCCGCTGACAGTCCGTCTCCCGACGGTCAAACGGACGGCGGCGCGGAGCCGGCGGATGCCAGTGCGCCCGACCAGCCGGAAAACACAGACTACGAACCCACAGACGGAGAAGCCAACGCCTTGGGCGCCGCAATCAACTATATGATTTCCATGCCGTTTTCCCGCGAGGGTCTGGCTGCGCAGCTGGAATTTTCCGGGTATTCCGCCGATGAAGCCGCCTACGGGGTGGACAACTGCGGCGCGGATTGGAGCGAGCAGGCCGTAAAAAAGGCAAAGGTATACATATCGACCGCGGCCTTCTCCTACGCCGGTCTTGTCAAGCAGCTTGAATTCGACAAATTCACTCCGGAAGAATCGGCCTACGGTGCGGACAACTGCAGCGCCGACTGGAACGAGCAGGCCGTTCGGGCCGCGAAGAGCTATCTGGACGCCATGTCGTTTTCCAAGGAGGACCTGATCCGTCAGCTGGAATTCAGCGGCTTCACAAACGAACAGGCCGCATACGGCGCGGAGGAAAACGGATTCTGATCAGCTCCTCTTGCCTGACGCGCCGCCGTCCCTTTGAACTGCATAATCGGTCAAAGAGGCGTATCACGGCATCAAGCTCTGTGATCCGCCTCTTCCCTTATTTCGTTCTCCTGCGCCGCCGCTGTACGGCGATATGCCCTGCAAAATTGAAATTCTACAATTTCCCGCCTTGACAATTTTCAGAACCATGCTATAATAAGCCATAAGCTATAAGAAAACGCAGCGATGGGGAAAAAGCGAAACTGCTCCCGCTTCAGAGAGCCGGCGGACGGTGCGAGCCGGCGGAGGGACGTTTCGTAGCAGTCGCCCCGGAGCGGCCGGTCTGAACAGGGTGAATGCCTTCAGTAGGACGGACGGAGCCCGACCGTTACCCTGGGGAGTGATGTCAGTCACGTTGAGAGGCCGCCTCCGGCGGCAAGAAGAGTGGTACCGCAAGATCATTGTCAGGATGATCCTGTCTCTTTGTTGAAAAAGAGACGGGGTCTTATTTTTTACCCGAGAAAGGATGATTCCATGAAACTGACCGGCGCGGACATTGTTGTCCGGACCCTCATTGAGCAGGGCGTTACAACCGTTTTCGGCTACCCCGGCGGACAGGTGATCCATATCTACGATTCCCTGTACAAATACCAGGACGAGCTCCGGCACGTCCTCACCGCCCACGAGCAGGGGGCCGCCCACGCCGCCGACGGCTGGGCCCGGGCCACCGGGAAGCCCGGCGTGGTCATCGCCACCTCCGGCCCCGGCGCCACCAACCTGGTCACCGGCATCGCCACCGCCTTTCTGGATTCCATCCCCATGGTGGCGATCACCGGCAACGTCCCCAATAACCAGATCGGCACCGACTCCTTCCAGGAGATCGACATCACCGGCATCACCCTGCCCATCACCAAGCACAACTACTTCGTAGGCGAGATCGGGGACCTGGCGGACACCATTCGGGAGGCATTCCGGCTGGCTGTCTCCGGCCGTCCCGGCCCGGTGCTGGTGGACGTGCCCAAGGACATCCAGATCGCCATGTACAACTACGTGCCTCAGCCCCCTGT
>VSNB01000042.1 GCA_009774055.1 Clostridiales bacterium | reverse complement strand
CGGGAGCAGACCCTCAACCAGCTCCTGGTGGAAATGGACGGCTTCGGGGGCAACTCCGGCGTGGTGGTTCTGGCGGCCACCAACCGCGCGGACATCCTGGACCCCGCCCTGCTGCGGCCCGGACGGTTCGACCGGCAGGTCTACGTGGGCCGCCCCGACAGCAAGGGCCGGGAGGAGATCCTGGCGGTCCACACCCGCAACAAGCCCCTGGCCGAGGACGTGGATCTGAAGGTTCTGGCCCAGTCCACCTCCGGCTTCACCGGCGCGGATCTGGAAAACCTGGTCAACGAGGGGGCCCTGCTGTCCGCCCGCCGGGACCAGAAGTTCATCACCATGGACGTCCTCCAGGAGGCGGTGATCAAGGTCATCGCCGGCCCGGAGAAGAAGAGCCGGGTGGTGCCTCCCCACGAGCGGCGGCTCACCGCCTACCATGAGGCGGGCCACGCCGTCATGCACCACTGCCTGCCCAGCGTGGACCCGGTCCACCAGGTGACCATCATCCCCCGAGGCCAGGCCGGCGGCATGACCATTTCCCTGCCCGGCGAGGACCGGGGCTACTACTCCAAGCGATATATGGAGGAGGAGATCGCCGCCCTGCTGGGAGGCCGCGCGGCGGAGAGTCTGTTTCTGGACGACATTTCCACAGGCGCGTCCAACGACATCCAGCGGGCCACCGCCACCGCCCGGAAGATGGTGACGGCCTACGGCATGAGCGAACGCCTGGGGTCCGTCAGCTTTGACACGGGCCACGACGAGGTGTTCATCGGCCGGAGCATGGCCCAGGCGAAGGCCTACTCCGAGGAGGTCGCCGCCCAGATCGACCAGGAGGTCAAAGCCATCATCGACGCCGGCTGCCGCCGCTGCCGGGAGGTCCTGGAGGCCCGCCGGACGGAGCTGGAGGCCGTGGCGGCGTACCTGCTGGAGCACGAAACCATGTCCGGCGAGGAATTCGAGCGGGTCATGGGCTTCCCCAAGGCACGGCTGGAGGAAAACAGCCAATCCTGAGCCCCCTGACCGCAAGGGCGGTCAAAAAGCCCTCCGCAGGAGTTCGCGTCTGCAGACGCGAAAAAATTGAATCACTTTCTCGGCGGCGTGTACGTCGAAAAAGTACTTTGCGGGCCGAACTCGGCCCGGTCCCCTTTCTCAAAAAAGTGGCGCAGCCACTTTTTTGACATAAGAAGGCGGCCGGATTTCTCCGGCCGCCCTCTTTATCCCTCTCCCAGGTAATGCTCCTCCGCCTCCTGCAGGGCGGACAGCAGCAAGTCTCCCGCTTTGCGGACAATAGGATCACCAGGCGCATAATTCTCCAGAATGGAAATGGCCCGGTCAATTTGGCCTACAAGGCTGGCATACTCTTTTTGATAGTCCATCATAAACTGCTCCTCCATATATAAAATGGTGTCATTTTCGGATGCCCGCACAGGCGGGCGAAGATCGGGAGCGGTTGGTCCCCGTCCGGCGAAAGAAGAAATACTCTGGAAAATTAAGGCGGCGGCTGTCGCTCTCTGTCGCATAGTATAGACTTTTGTCCGTGTGAAGTTTGCCGGATTCTGTCGAGAGGGAAAATTTTTCTTTTTTGCTTTTTTCGTCAAACACTACTTGCGGGATACCCCCTGGGGTTGTATAATACAATATATTGTGGTTTTGTGGTTTGAGGCAAAACACTTGCTTTTCGGCCTGATTTATACCCTTTTGCTGCATTTTCAAGCCCGGTGTCCGCGCAGCGCGGACACCGGAACCGGGAAGCTGCCCTTGCGCACGGCGGAGGGGGAACGGCGGTATTTATGACTATATCAAATGGGAGGACCGGACAATGGCTGGAAAAAAGGAGAAAAACGGCCTGGGGGCGAGAGTCTGGGCGGCGCTGCTGAGCTTCGGGCTCATCGGGCAGATTGCCTGGGTGGTGGAAAACATGTACTTCAATGTGTTCCTCTACAACACTGTCACCGGGGACACCGGCATGATCGCCGCTATGGTGGCGGCCAGCGCGGCGGTGGCGGCGGTGACCACCCTGGCGGTGGGGGCCCTGTCGGACAAGCTGGGCAAGCGCAAGCCCATCATCGTCACCGGCTACCTGCTGTGGGGCCTGAGCGTCATGGCCTTCGCCCTGGTGAACGTGTCGGGGCTGGAGATGCTGCTGGGCCCCGTCAAAGCGGTGCAGGCGGCAGCGGTCCTCGTGATCGTCCTGGACTGCGTCATGACCTTCTTCGGCAGCAGCGCCAACGACGCGGCCTTCAACGCCTGGGTCACCGACGTGACGGACGACGGCAACCGGGGCCGGGTGGAGTCGGTTCTGGCGGCCATGCCCCTGGTCGCCATGCTGGTAGTGTTCGGAGCCCTGGACGGCCTGACGGCCCGGGGCCATTGGGGCCTCTTTTTCCTCATCGTGGGGGGCCTGACCATCCTGGGGGGCGGATTGGGCCGCGTGCTCATCCAGGAGCCCGCCTCCCTCCGCCGGGCCGAGGGCAACTATCTGGGGAACATCCTCTACGGCCTCCGGCCCGGGGTGATCCGGGCCAACCCGGAGCTGTATCTGTCCCTGCTGGCCCTGGCGGTCTACGCCGCCAGCCAGCAGGTGTACATGCCCTACCTGATCATCTACATCCAGCGGTATCTGGGCGTGGACGGCTACGCGGTGATCCTGGGCGTGGTCCTCACGGCCGCCAGTATCATCAGCGTGGCCTTCGGCCGGGCGATCGACCGGAAGGGCAAGCTGACGGCCGCCGTCCCCGCCGCCGCCGCTGCCTTTGCGGGCCTGGTCTGCATGTTCTTCGTCCGGGGCACGGTTCCCGTCATTCTGGCGGGCATCCTGATGCTGGGGGCCAGCATGGTCCTCTCCGCCTGCCTCCAGGGCCTCATCCGGGACCACACCCCGGCCCGCAAGGCCGGGCAGTTCCAGGGCATCCGCATCCTCTTCCAGGTGCTGCTGCCTATGGTGACGGGCCCCTACATCGGCGCCGCCGTCATTCGGCACGGCGGGGAAACCTATGAGGATCTGGGCGTCGTAAAAGAGGTGCCTACGCCGGAGATCTTCCTGGCCTCCGCCCTGACGCTGCTGCTGATTGCCGTCCCCGTCCTCCTGCTGCGGCGGCGGGAGCCCAGGCGCGTCCTGGCCAGACGGACCCTCCGCCCCCTGCTGACCCCCTGGGGGGAGCGGCTGGACCGGGACCATCCCCTGCCGGAGTATCCCCGCCCCCAGCTCCGCCGGGACAGCTTCCTCAACCTCAACGGCCGCTGGCAGTACGCCATCCGCCCCGGGAAGGAGGGCGCGCCCGCCGTCTATGACGGCGAGATCATCGTCCCCTTCTCCCCGGAGTGCATCCTCTCCGGGGTCCAGAAGAAGGTCCTCCCGGAGGACCGGCTGTGGTACAGGCGGACCTTCACCCTCCCGGAGGGCTTCCGGAAGGACCGGGTCCTGCTCCACTTCGGCGCGGTGGACCAGTCCTGCCAGGTGTTCGTCAACGGCAGGCCCGCAGGCGGCCACGAGGGGGGCTATCTGCCCTTTACCTGCGACATTACGGACGCCCTGACCGGCGGGGAGAACGTCCTGGTCGTCTCCGCCGCCGACGCCACCTCCCGCTCCCGCCACGCCTACGGCAAGCAGAGCTTCACCCCCGGCGGCATCTGGTACACCCCTCAGAGCGGCATCTGGCAGACGGTGTGGCTGGAATCCGTGCCGGAAAACTATGTAGAGAAGCTGACCATCACCCCGGACTACGACCACAGGCGGGTGCGCTTTGTCCTCCGGGCCAAGGACCCGGAGGGGGCCAACTTCGTGGTGCGCAGGGACGGCACGGTGATCGCCGAGGACTGGTACGACGCCTCCCGTGCCTATGAGGAATTCCCCATCACCGACGAGAATTTCCGCCCCTGGACCCCGGAGGACCCCTTCCTCTACGACGTGACCGTCACCTTGAAGGGCGGAGACGTGGTCCACAGCTACTTCGGCATGCGGAAGTTCGGCGTCGCGGAGGTGGACGGCAGGCAGGTCCTGGCCCTCAACGACAGGCCCATCTTTCTGTCCGGCGTCCTGGACCAGGGCTACTGGAGCGACGGCCTGTACACCCCCGCCAGCGACGAGGCCATGATCTTTGACATCCAGAAGATGAAGGAATGCGGCTTCAACATGCTCCGCAAGCACATCAAGATCGAGCCCCTGCGGTGGTACTACCACTGCGACCGCCTGGGGATGGTGGTCTGGCAGGATCTGGTCAGCGGCGGTGGGCGGATGGACCCCATGATTACCCAGATCGCGCCCTTCCTGGGCATCCACCTCCGGGACGACAAGTACCCCCGCTTCGGGCGGGAGGAGGAGGCCGGCCGGGAGCAGTTCCTCCGGGACCTGCGGGACACGGCGGACCTCCTCTCCAATACGCCCTCCCTGGCGGTCTGGACGCCCTTCAACGAGGGCTGGGGCCAGTTCGACAGCCTCCAGGCCGCCCAGCTGCTCTGGGACCTGGACCCCACCCGCCTGGTGGACCACGCCAGCGGCTGGCACGACCAGGGCGGCGGGGATTTCAAGAGCCGGCACGTCTACTTCCGGCCCGTGAAGCTCCGGCACGACAAGCGCCGCATCCTGGCCCTCACAGAGTTCGGCGGCTACAGTCTGCCCTCGGCGGGCCACACCGCCGGGGAAAAGCCCTTCGGCTACCGGATGTACAAGACGGAGGGGGAGCTGATGGACGCCCTCGCCCGGCTCTACGAGACGGAGATCATCCCCGCCATGGAAAAGCAGCGGCTCTCCGCGGCGGTGTACACCCAGGTCAGCGACGTGGAGGACGAGGTCAACGGCCTGCTCACCTTCGACCGGAAGGTCTGCAAGGCAGACGAAGCCCGCTTGAAACGCATCAACGAGCGCCTGCGCTTCTGACGGTCAAAAAAAGCCCTCCGCAGGAGTTTTCGCCGAAGGCGAAAATAAATTTTAATCACTTTTTCGGCGGCGTATACGTCGAAAAAGTACTTTGCGGGCCGAACTCGGCCCGGTCCCCTTCCTCAAAAAAGTGGCACAGCCACTTTTTTGACACGCAGGAGCGCCTGCGCTTCTGACCCGCGCCTATGTAAGCGCCCACTGCACCAGCACCAGCAGCGCCACCCCGGGAATCCCCAGGACCCCGGCCACCAGCCCGTTGAAGAGGTTGAACCCCAGGCTGACCCCGGTATACCCGGCGGAGGCGTTCACCAGAAACAGCGCCGCCAGGCCCAGCAGGGCGTTGACCGCCGCCCGCAGGAATCCCTCCCTGGCGGCGGCGGCCCTGACCGTCAGGACCGCCGCGATTCCCGCCAGGAGCCAGAGCATCAGACCCATCCGGCCCTCCCCGCCGGCGCGCCCACGGCGGTGGCCGCGCACAGCTCCAGCTCCTTGATCTGCCGGACCAGATAGTTCATTCTGGCCTGGAGGGAGCGGATCTCGTAGATGCACGCTTCCGTCAGCTCCGGGTCGCTGGTGTAGTCGAAGGCGGTGTAGGCGTGGCTCAGGGCGCTCTTGGTTTCCTGCAGGCTTGTCTTTAATTCCAATAGGGCCGGCGCTTCCGCGCCCCTGGCGCGGATGGGGGAAATACGTTTCATGGAAAATCCCTCCTTGGTTTCCAATCTATGTTCAGTTTGGACAAATATTCCTGGATTTATAACGGCGCGAATGTTTCTTTCGAAAGGAGGGCCCCTATGCACGAAGCGTTTATGCGCCAGGCCCTGCTCCTGGCCCGGGAGGCGGCGGAGGCCGGGGAGGTGCCCGTGGGGTGCGTCATCGTCCGGGGAGGCCAGGTGGTGGGCCGGGGCCGGAACCGCCGGGAGGAGAAGCGCAGCGCCCTCTCCCACGCGGAAACCGAGGCCATCCGGCAGGCCAACGCCGCCCTGGGCTCCTGGCGGCTGGAGGACTGCGCCCTCTACGTCACCCTGGAGCCCTGCCCCATGTGCGCCGGGGCCATCCTCAACGCCCGCATCCCCCGGGTGTACTACGGGGCCCGGGACAGCGCTATGGGAGCCTGCGGCGGGGTGCTGAACCTCTTCATGGAGGATTTCCCCCACACCCCCGCCCTGGTGGGGGGCATCCTGGAGGAGGAGTGCCGGGCCCTGCTGGCCGCGTTTTTCCAGGACCTGCGGAGACGGGCGGACCCGGCGATTGACAAACCGCCCCCCGGCACGTATAATGCCGGATAGGACGTCCAACCGGGCGGAAAAGGTAAAGGAGGCCCAAAGCGTGTATCAGATCGTACGCATCACGGACAAGGAGGGGGTCACCAAAGCGGACCCCGAATCCCAGGCCCACCAGGGCTGCATCGGCGAGGCCAAGATGGAGGACGGCTGCATGCTGATCCACTGCCGCTACAACAAGCGGAGGGAGCCCTGCGACCGCTATATCCGCACCAGCGTCGTCCAGGACTGGAAGCGGGACCGCACCACCGGGCGGGTGGTGCTCATCACCATGAACAGCGTCTACTATCTGGACCCCGTGCGGATGAACGGGTAAGTACATACCCTGTCACCCTTTTGTCACCAGCATGATACAAATTGTGACTTGCTTCCGGTCAGCTCCGTGGTATACTAAGGAAGCAGAATGGGGCGGCCCCGCCGCCCACAGGAGGTAAGGATACGAATGAAGAAACTCACCGCGCTGCTGCTGGCGCTGACGCTGCTGCTGGCCCCCGCCTGCGGCGGAGAGAACAAGGATCAGGCCGAGCCGGACCAGCCCGCCGTCCAGGACCCCGCGCCCCCGGCGGAGCAGACCCCGCCGGAGGACCCCGAACCCGAACCGGAACCTGAGCCTGAGCCGGAACCGGAACCGGAACCTGAGCCTTATGAAATTCTGGACCCCACCGTCATGCCCGAGGGCGGGAGCCGGGACGGCGTGGCCTACGCGGCCTGGGATGGCATCGTGGAGCACCTGTTCTTCCACCCCCTCATCGCCTACCCGGAGCTGGCCTTTGACGGCGACGCCCAGGAGAAGGGCCTGGACGACTATATGGTGACGGTAGACGAGTTCAACAAGATTCTGGACAGCTGCTACGCTAATGATTACGTGCTGGTGGACATCGGCAGCGTGTGGAGCGAGACGACGGGCGAGGACGGAACCCCCGTCATGGTCCGCAACACCCTCTACCTCCCCGAGGGGAAGAAGCCCCTGATCCTGTCCTATGACGACACCAACTACTACCCCTATATGCTGGAAAACGGCTTTACCTACAAGCTGATTCTGGATGAGGACGGCAGGGTTACCTCCTGGGGCCTGAACCCCCAGGGCGAAGAGGTGGTTTCCCGGGAGCTGGACGCCATTCCCGCCCTGGACAAGTTCGTGGAGGAGCACCCGGATTTCTCCCCCTTCGGGGCCAAGGCCAGCCTGAGCCTCACCGGCTATGAGGGCATCCTGGGCTACCGCACCCAGACCGACGGCACAGTGGAGTGGACCGACGAGCTGGAGGCCGCCCGCCAGGCCGAGCGGGAGGCGGTGAAGCCCATTATCGCCGAGCTCAAGCGCACCGGCTGGACCTTCGGCAGCCACACCTGGGGCCACGTCAACCTGGCTAAAAAATCCCTGAGCGTGATCCAGGAGGACACGGAGAAGTGGCTTGACGAGGTGGGGAGCCTGGTGGGGGAGACCCCCATCCTGTACTATCCCCACGGCGCCCGTCCCGACGGCGGCGACTGGACCCAGACCGGCCCCATCTTCCAGTACCTTCAGGAGAAGGGCTTCCGGGTATTCTGCTCCGTGGGCACGGAGAGCTTCAGCTATATCAAAAAGGACATCTGCGCGGTGATCTGCGACCGCCTCCATCCGGACGGCCTCACCCTCCGCTATTCCCGGAAGCGGTATTTGCAGTTCTACGACGCCAAGGACATCCTGGACCCCGTCCGCCCGGACTTCGGCGTGGATTGGGATTAAGAGCCTGTATTGATAGACGATGAACGCCGGAAGGATCAACCTTCCGGCGTTTTTGCATATCCCTTAATTGTAATGTCCCCGGCAGGAAACAAGATAGATTATCCCTTCCCGCTCATAGTAAACAATCCGATTGGCTTCGTCAATCCGCCTGCTCCACCATCCGCTAAGATTATGCTTCAGCGGCTCCGGCTTCCCAATACCGTCAAAGGTACTCCTGCAAATGTCCTTAATAAGCGCATTGACCCGTTTCAGCATTTTCCTGTCCTGCGTCTGCCAGTAAAGATAATCCTCCCACGCATCATCTTCCCACAAAAGGCGCATCAATCGTCCTCCTCTATCAAGTCATGCTCTGAAAAATGCGCCCTACCTTCGTCAATCTCCCTCTTTTTCTGTTCCAGATAGCGGATGTTACGCTCGGAATAAAACGGATCACCAGAAATCTCAAAGGGAATACGGCACTCTCTGCCAACCTTTTTCGCAAAAATCGTAAACGCAGTATTCATGGAAAGGCCCAGTTCAGAACAAGCCCACTCCATTCTCTTTTTCACATCTGCGTCCAGCTTGAAATTCACATTCACCTTCTGAGCCATATACAACACTCCTTTCACACCATAGTATATGTTGAAAGAAAGAAAAAGTCAAGAATATTTCTTTATCTGATTGAAGATATACTATGCAAGATGAAAAAAATATCGAAAAAATAAAAGAATCTTTCACGGAAGCAGAAGCGTGCCGGGGATACGGCGGCCTTCCGGCATTTTCCTTGCCATCCGGGAACGGAGGTGCTATAATATCGCCGGAAAACAAGACTGTATGGAAAGAGAGCGATCCCATCATGCCTTCCCTGGACTATATTTTTTATGGATTTCTGGACACCCTGACGGCGCACCTGGTCCTGGTGGCCTTTCTGCTGGCGGTGACGGACGAAAAAGCGGTGTGGCAGCGGCTGAAAAAGCTGCCGTTCCTGCTCCCCTCTCCCCTCCTTGCGCTGCTGCTCACCGTCGGACTGCAGATGGTCCCTGTATTGGGAATACCCAAGTATTTCATCGGCTCCTTCGCCATTCTCATCATGTGTACGATATGGGTACGCTGGGCATGGCAATGGGGGGTCTGGAAATCTCTCGCCGCTACCTGTATGGCGGGAATTTTTCAGGTGGCCGTCTCCACCCTTTCTTTCTGGATACCGGATGAGGACACCCAATTTATGGCAGCGCTGGGGCTGTTTTTGGGCTCCGGCGCCGCCGCCGCCCTGCTGCTTCACAGGCTGCGGTACGGGAAATGGTTCCGCCTGCTGCTGGACAACGGGCCCGCGGCTTGGAAGACCGCCCTTCTTCTGTTCGCCCTGGAGGCCTCCATGGAAGTCCTTCTCACCCTGGCGGGGGGCATTCAGCCCCAATACCTGCCGTTTTACTATCTGCTTACGCTGGTGCTGGTCGTTCTGATCGCGGCGCTGATTGTCCACATGGCCAAACAGTTCGACGCCGCCCGGAAAATACAGGCCCAGCGGGACGTCATCGCCCAGCAGCGGCTCTACGAGCAGAATCTGGAGATGATCCGCCTGGAGGCGCGCGCCTTCCGCCACGACTACAAGAACCTTCTGGCCGGCCTGTCCCAGCAGGCGGGGGAAGGGGAGCTGGAGGGACTGCGCCGCACCCTGTCCGAGCTGGACGCCGGGTTTGACCGGCGGCTGGGGCAGAGAATCCAGGCGTCCGCCCAAATCGGAAACCTGCAGATTCCCGAGGTCAGGAGCCTCCTGCTGAGCAAGCTCACCGCCATGGGGGAGAAGGGGGTGGAGTGCCGTCTGGAGGCGCTTTATCCCGTAACGTCGGTCCATATGGACGTGTGGGACTATGTCCGGTGCCTGGGCATTCTGATCGACAATGCACTGGAGGCCGCTTTGGATACGGAACGCCCCTGGGTGGAGATCGTGCTGCTGGCCCAGGACAGGCGGGTCTTCCTTCGGGTATCCAACCCCTACGCGAACCCCGTCGATCCGGAAGGCATGTGGACGGAGGGCTGGTCCACCAAGGGAGCGGGCCGGGGGCTGGGCCTGCCCAGCTATCAGCGCATTCTGGAGGGCTGTCCCGGCGCATCCCCCTGCACCAGCTGGGACGGCGGCGTATTTGTACAGGAACTGACTGTGGGGGGCGGGCTATGATCGGAATTTACCTTTGCGACGACGAGGACGCCATCCGCCACCAGATTCAGACCGCCCTGGAGTGGAAAATCTTCGTGGAAAACTACGATATGAAGGTCCTGTGCAGCGCGGCCGGCGCACAGCAGCTGCTGACCGCGTCGGAAAACGAAAAGCGCGGGATTTACTTTCTGGACGTGGAGCTGAAGGACGCGGACTGGGACGGCTTCCGCCTGGGGCAGGAGCTGCGGCGGCGGGACCCCCACGGCACCCTGGTCTACATCACCAGCTACGGCGACCTGGCCTGGCGCACCTTCCGATACCATCTGGAGGCGTTCGACTACATCGTCAAGGAGCCGGAGCAGATCGGCCCCGCCGCGTCGCGGTGCCTGGAGGAGATCCATACGCGGCTCCTGGCGGAGCGGCGGGACCCGGCGGAGGTGTTCACCCTGCGGACGGGGGACATGGTGCGCCACGTCCCCGTGGAGGAGATCCTCTTTTTTGAAACCGCCTCCACGCCGCACCACGTCCTGCTCCACACCGCCGGCAGCCGGATGGATTTCCTGGGCAGCCTCAATGAGCTGGAAAGCCAGCTGGGGCCTCAGTTTATCCGCATCCACCGGGCCTATCTGGTGGCGGCGGACAAGATCGAGGCGGTGGATATAAAGCGCAGCAAGCTGTGGGTCGGGGGCCGGGAGTGCCTGCTCTCCCGCGCCGGAAAGGCCGCGCTGCGCAAAAGGACGGGAGGGAGCCAGTGAACTCTCCCCCGCTTTTGAAAAAGAGATGGGCGGAAATGCCCATCTCTTTTCACATTACAGGCAATATTTACAGCGGCGCACAGTCAGCCCCCGCTCACTCCTCATAATGGCCCCTGCATGACAAGATCACAAGGCTCTCACCCTCCATGGCATAGACCAGCCGGTTTTTATCGTCAATCCGTTTGCTCATACCGCCGGCATGGCGCAGCAGCTCCGCTTTGCCAATCCCCCGCACAGCTCCATCCCGCTGCAGCTCCTGAAGCAGCTTGTTTATCCGCTTCAACGTCTTTTTGTCCTCTGCCTGCCAGTAAAGATAGTCTGCCCAGGCTTCAGGCGAAAAGGTGATGTTATACGCCATCTTCCGCCATCGCCTCAAGCTCATCCATCGTTTTCACGATGCCCTGTCCGGCTCGAACCTGGGCAAGCCCCCTCTCCAGCTTTCCAAGGAAGGCCGCGTTCCGCGCCGCCTTCTCCAATTCGTTGTACCGTTCCGCGCTGATGATCACCACGTTCTTCTCGGCCTTCCTGGTGACAATCACCGTCTCGTCCTCATCCGTCACCTTGTCGCAGAAGTCCTTGAACCGGCTCCGGGCCGTAGTAAAGTTGACCGCTATCATACGATGCGCCCCCTTTCATAGTATGTACTGTATTCTGTACTGATTACTGTACCATATACAGCCGCAGAAATCAAGCCCTTTCAGCATCTTCGGCAGAGCCGCCCCATGCCGTTCCTTCTGGACGCTTACGCCTCTGATCCGCAAACAGGACTTTCTCTACCCGTTTCTCATTCATTTTCAGCGCCTTGATCTGATACCCCTGGTATGCAAAGGAATCTCCTTCTTCGGGCACGCGCCCCAGCTCGTTCATGATCCAGCCGTTTATAATTCCCGCCTGCGCTTTCTGATCCGCAGCCTTTATATGCAGCGCCTCAAACACCTCGCCAACGTCCGCGCTGCCGGCAATCACATATTCCGTCTCCGATTTTTTCTCAATCTCCGCGCTGACCTCGTCGTATTCGTCCCAAATCTCGCCCACAAGCTCCTCCAAAATATCCTCCAGCGTGATGATGCCTGCCGTTCCGCCGTACTCGTCCAGAACGACCGCGATATGCACCTTCCGGCTCTGCAGCTCCTTTAGGGCATGTTTGAAAAATGTCAAAAGGCCCAAGCAGCGGATCTTTTTCCGCTGTGCGGCGTTAAAAATTCTTGAAATCCGTCAGGATTCCTGCGAATTTTTGCCTTGCCCAGCGAAAAAATCTCTCGCTGTTGGGCATTCCGCCATTTATCAAACAAGCCCTAATAGCGCGCCGATCTTTTTATTCTGCGGCACAAACAAGGCCGGCCGGATGATTTCCGCTATTTCCTTATCTTTATGATATACATAACGGTAGAAATCCTTTTGATAGATAATCCCGACAATATGGTCTATGGAGCCCTCAAATACGGGAAGCCGCGAGTACGCCGTGTCCGCAAACACGCCGGCAATTTCCTCTTTCGCGGCTTCCGTTGAAACAGCGGTGATATCCACCCTCGGCGTCACGATCCCGCCCGCCTCCTGTTCCGTAAACTCCAGCGCGCTTCGGATCAGCATATCCTCCTGCTCGTCAATCCCTCCGCCCTGCTTTGCCTCCTCTACGATGGACAGCAGCTCCTCTTCCGTGATGCCGCCCTCATCCGTCGATTGAATGAGCGCGGACAACAGCTTTTTCCACTGCCCAAACAGGAAGTTGACGGGCGTCAGCAATCCCATCAGCGCGCTCAGAAACGGCGCGGAGAACATAGCGAACCTCTCCGGCGATTCCTTTGCAATGCTTTTGGGCGTCACTTCTCCGAAAATCAGGACAACGATGGTGGTCACCGCCGTGGATACGCTGGGTCCGGCCTCGTCCCCCAGCCATTTTACGAACAGCACCGTCGCCAGGGACGCGCTTGCAATGTTTACAATATTATTGCCGATCAGGATCGTTGACAGCAGGCTGTCGTAATCCTCGGACAGCCGCATGACCAGGCGGGCCCTTTTATTTCCCTTTTCCGCCATATTCTTCATGCGGATTCTGTTCAGCGACGAGAACGCGGTTTCCGTCGCCGAAAAGTATGCAGACATCAGGATGCTTACAAGAATGATGACAATTGAAATTGTATGGTTTTCCATTTTTTACCTCTCATGTTTACTACGTCTATTTTATGAATTCCGTTTCCCGCCGGCCACTGTTTCTACCTGTTCATGGGCTTCCTCCCCCGCAAAAAACAATAAAAAGCACAGCTATATGCATCGACGCATATAACCATGCCTTTCGTTTCAGATGACATACTATAAAATTGGGAGTTCCGTCCGCCTCACTGTCTGAGCCGCCGTCCACTTTTTCCCCTCCATACCGGAATTTTAGGACAGTATAGCACATCCCTTGCCGAAAGGCAAGAGGGCTTTTTCTGACGGCGCGGCAAACGCGCAAACCATCGCCGCGCACGGGCAGGCAGCCGGCCCAGAGGCGCGCCTCTCAATCCCCGCCTGCGGGGGACGCTTTCCGTTTTCCCTCGGAACCCCTGCTTTTCCGTGGAAATGCCCTATTGCATTCCTGCGGAAAAAGCTGTATAATATCAATAAGACAACAAAAAGGCAGGCCGGAAGGGTGCTACCAACACCCGTCCGGCCCTATGCAGGAGAATACCCCTCTCCCACACAGCAGATATAACTGCGCCTGTTTTTCATTATACCCCCTTCGATCCGATTTATCAAGGGGGAGAATGCGGCTGTGCGCTTGTTGGCGGTGTAGGGAATTTGTAAAATCCCTGCGCCGTTTTTGTTGTCTCACGGGAAGGCCCCCGGGGGCCGGGAAAGGAAGTACCGCCCCCGAAGGCCGAACCGTTGAGACAGTTGGACCTACCGTCTGGCGCGGCGGTTCAAAATACAAACAAGTGCGAGGAAGAACATATGAAAAGAAAAACAATGGCGCTCATGTTGGCACTGTCTATGTGCCTATCCCTGCTGCCTGCCTGTGGTTCTGGCAACACGGCAACGGATGATAAACCACCCGAATCCGAGAATGTTGTCAGTCCCACAGAGCAGCAGCCGGAGGAAAGCGAGCAGCCGGAGGAATCCGAGGAGCAGCCGGAAGAGCCCGAGGAGGAAGAGCCGGAGGAGTCAAAGGAACCCACACAGGAGGAGCCGAAAGAGGAAAGCAACGCGGGAACGGAACTTCTTGCGCTTTTGCAGGAGGAATATCAAAACGGATTTTTTGAGGGCGAGGGGCCGAAACATACTTATTATTATAGCAATTCTAGCGAAATCTTTATCCATAATGGAGTTGTCTATATGCGTGGCGTAAAAGGCCACGGCGAGAGCTGTGACTATTGTTCTTATGACATTGCTGCCAAAGAATTTCATGACTCTTTTTCATCACATGCACGCGGGAATTATGGTAATTCCGATACTGGTTTTATGGATGGTAACTTTTATTTTATCTGTTTTCCTTTTGATGACGGTTCTGCGGGAAGTAGGATGTATGATTGTAATGGCGCAGTTCGTGCAACGACCGATCTCGGTGAATATACTTTTTTTGAAAAAGGCATTTTAGTAATGAAAGAAAATGAACCCAGCATTCTTTTATCTCATAGCCTTGAAAAAATTGCCGATATTCCCGCTCCGCAGCGTGAAGTTGAACATGGGCTGAAAGAGGATGTGTCTTTGGAGAATATGTTTGCCGCTGATGGGACGGTGTATGCACAAAATCGGTTTGTATCTTATCTCTATCGGCTCAATACAGATACTTACGAGTGGGAAGAAACGGGCAATGCTCCGAACCTCTCTAATCAAGTTGGTAATTTTTGCGGAAAGTACGTTACACGGAATGACGGTATTTATGACCGTCTCACGGGGGAGCAGGTTTTTGAATATGGGGAATTGTATCCCGCTGTAGGTGACTGGACCCACCCTAAATTGTGCTACTTTGGGGGCGACAAATATCTTGGCGTTAAGAACAAGGAATATAGGTGGGTAAATCTCAAGGACTTGACCATGTCAGACCCCCTGCCTTTCCCGGATGTATCCGAGAGCAATCTCACCATTTTGAATGATACCTATTGCGTATATGAAGATAAATACGGCTGGTTCCTGTGGAACTACAGCACCGGCGAAGAAGAAACCATCGTGATGTTTGAACAGTAAACCGCGTCCGCGCCCATGCGGGCGAAATGTGTGCATGCGAATACCGTCAAAACAGCTTGGCAGCAAGCTGTTCTGACGGTATTCATCGTTTTTTGGACGCTCCCTTTCGACCGTCTGCTTCCATTCAGGAAGCATCGCCGTCCATTCCAGAAATTTACGCCGCAGCGTCCGGAGGATGTGGTATGCTTACGCCAGAAACCAGCGGACCGGACCATCACATCCGCTGTATGGAGGAATGACATATGAAATCACACGTTACCGTAAAAGAAATGGCGGGAACCAAAATCATTTACGCGATGCTCCTTGCCTGCTACTATTGGATGTGGGCGAGGCGGGACTGGCACAGCTTCTACGACGTAATTCAGAATATGGTTTTCCTGTTTACCTTCCTGTTTTTCGTCCTGCAGGCAGCCCGTATCCGGCAGTACGGCAAAAGCGAAAAGGACCAGGCGGCTGTCCGGAACCTGCGCAGAATTGACGCCATCGGGCTGAAAGTCATGGTGGCGGCGGCGGCCGTCATTGCCTTCACAGCCGCCATTGCGGATCTCGAGGGAAGAATCGCGGGCTATGCGCTGGTCGGGGCGATCTTCGCGCTGACCGTCGCTCGCTTCCTCGCACTCTGCCTGATGAGCAGAAACGCGGAAAGGAGGTGAGCACATGGCGAAGGATCGTTTTGTGGAGGTCTACAATCAGGGCGTCGTAAACGTGGCAAAGATCATCGTGGACACGGAAACCGGCGTAAACTACCTGATGGGTTCCCACAACAAGGCGAACGGCACCGGCCTGACCGTCCTGGTCGACCGGGACGGCAAGCCTATCGTCACCCCCATCCCCTAACAGATACCCCCCGAGGGCGGCTGACAGCCGCCCTTTTTTCCTATCCGCCTGTAACCAAACTGTAACTTTACTTTCATCCTATACAGCCGTATAATAAGGTCAAGTTAGACAGCTGTATAACATACCCATAGGAGGAAAAGACTATGAAGAAGCTGGGCGACGCGGAGCTGGAGATCATGCTGGCCGTCTGGGAGGCGGGGGAGCCGGTGCCCTCCTCTTACGTGCAGGAGAAGCTG
This sequence comes from Clostridiales bacterium, assembly GCA_009774055.1. Classification (GTDB taxonomy): domain Bacteria; phylum Bacillota; class Clostridia; order Oscillospirales; family Oscillospiraceae; genus Pelethomonas. The sequence goes on along the minus strand of VSNB01000042.1, from coordinate 586 downwards.
CGGGGCCGCCGGGACTGGGCCCTGCCGTCCATCCTGACCAGCCTGAACCGGCTGGTGGACAAGGGCTTCCTCTCCTGCCAGAAGCGGGGGAAGAGCAACTGGTACCATCCCCTGGTCAGCGAAAAGGACTATAAGGCCGCCGAGGGCCGGGGCCTTATCGACCGCCTCTACGGCGGCAGTTTCACCGGCATGGTGGCCTCCCTCTGCGACGGGCGGGCCATCGACGAGGACGACCTGGCCCAGCTGCGCCGGTATCTGGACACATTGGAGGGCAAGTAAATGGAATTTCTTCTCGGCATGCTGAAATGGAGCGCGGTCGTCGGGGCGGCGGCCCTGATCCTGACCCTGCTCAAGCCCCTGCTGGACCGGCGGTACAGCGCCAAGTGGCGGTACGGGGCCTGGCTGGCCATGGCGGCGTTCCTGCTGCTGGCCCCGGCGCGGTGGGAATCCCTGCTCCCCCGGGCCCAGGCGGAGCCCCCGGTGGTTATCGAGGTCCCCCGGGTGGAGGTGTCCTTCAGCCCCCAAGAGGGGGTGTCCTTCCAGCGGCCCGCCTCTGCCCCCCCCCCCGGCCCGGGGGGGTTAACAA